>JAQUVJ010000031.1 GCA_028693395.1 Candidatus Nanoarchaeia archaeon
ATATAAATCTGAAATAATTGAACTTACAGACCTAGAAAAGAAAAATGCAGAGTTCTTAAAAATGAAAAAACAAAGAGAAGCAAAACAAGGATTAAATATCCAAACTCAGGGGAAAGGTAAGTTTGGGCATTTGAGGAATAAGGGAGAGATAGAGAGATAAAAATAGCAATTCAGAATAAAATAAGTATCTATTTAAGAAAAAGATATATTACTAAATCAATATAAAATAAAATATTTCTATAATTTTTTACTTAAAAAATATATTGCAACTTGACATAACTCTTCATATTCACTATTATATTTTAATTCATAAATCTGAAGTTTTTTTCTAATCTTCTCTTTATCTGACCAATTGTTAGTATATTTCTTTAAAGCTTCAATTAAAACTTTTCTTTTTTCTTTTAAATCATTACAATTTAAATTTAAAATTTTTTGAATATCATACTTTATATTTTCACTTTCTAAATGAGAATTATGATTTTTGAATTCTTTTATTTTATCAATTTCAATGAAATCTTCATAGAATATTAATCCATTATTTGTAAATTTTATATTAGTCATTATTCTATTTTCTAGTGGATTCACATAAAGTGGCCTTTTTTCTTGATATTTTGACCTACTTTTATCACAATTTAATTCTTTACAACTATTACCTAGGCAGACAGCAAGTAAATTTTCATATTTTAATTCATTTTCTTTACCTAAATCTATATTTCCATCTTTATATTTCTGTCCTATAATATGTTCAATAGTTGAATTGTCTTGATTGATTTTTTTCATGCAATATGCATAAATATATCCTTGTTCTTTCAACAAAGACATTAATAAATCTTCTTTTAAATCTTTTTTAATATTTTCATAAGTTCCATTAATATCATTTTTAAATGCTATTAGTTTATGATGTAAAGATGAAGATTTACTTTTTACTATCAGTTTCATTATCTTTAATCATATCCAATAAAATTTGAGCTTCTTGTACAACCGAATCTTTTTCTCCAAAATCTTTTTTTAAATCTTTTAGTAATTCATCAGATTTTTCTATATTTTCATCTTCCAAATATCCAAAAAGGTTGTCTACTTTTTCCTCATATTCTTCTGTTCTTTTAGGAACTCCCATTAAATCATATAAAATAGAATTTACATCTCTTCCTTTTGTAAAAAATTCTAAATCCAATTGTTTACCATTTTCTAAAACTATAATTTTTTCTTTTTCTATGCTTCTTAGGAGGATAGGACTATGAGTTGTGCAAATAAATTGTATATTAGGAAAAGTATTTTCTAGATTTTGAATAATATTCATCTGCCATCTAGGGTGTAGATGTAAATCCAACTCATCTATTAAAACAACTCCTTTTGTTTTTTCATTTGCTTCACCCTCTAAATGTGGATTTAAGATAGCAACTCTTCTTGCAATATCACAGAATAGCCCTAAAAGTGTTCTTTGACCATCACTTAAATGTTCGAAAGGTATAGATTTATCTTCAAAATCAATAATAACTCTTCCTTCTTCAAAATCAAAACTAATATCTGTACAATTTTCAAGTGCATTTCTTGCCGCACTTTTGATAGCTTCTAAAATTGGTGTATCTTTTTTTTGTTGTAGTTTTACTAGTTCATACTTTAAAAGCCATTCTCCAATAGCTGAGTGATTTGTACCTGTATGAAAACAATCTACATAAGGATCAAATCTTGAATACTGTGCTTTTGCAGAAGCTTCTATATTTAATCTATTTTCAACCTCCCATAATCTATCACATTCATATACAGCAATTAATGGTAAATCAAATTTTTTACCTTTATCTATAAAGTGAAGAGTATTTCTACCTAAATTTGAAAAATTTGCATAGCTGTACCACTTATCATAATTTCCATATTTAACACTACAATATATTTCTGTTTCTTTACTTTTATCAGTTCTCTTTCTTTGCCATACAATATCTATATTACGTTTATTATTATGATCATCAACAATAAGTGCTTTCCCAGTAGATCTAATAATCGTTTCTTTCGTCTTATCAAATCTACCATCTATTTGGATTTCTCTTACTTCTTCATCTTGAATTGGTCTTAAATTATTATCATCTTTAATATAAGCATTTGCCCAACCTGCTAATGATATTGCTAATGCTCTTAGAAGTGAAGTTTTGCCACTTCCATTTATTCCAATTATTAAATTAAATTTTTCATTAAAACTAAATTCTGTTTTATCAAAAGTTTTAAAATTCTCTATTTCGATGTTATCAATTTTCACTTTTTTACCTATCTTAATACAAGATTAATATTCATAAATTGTAAAGATTGTAACATAAATTTCATAATTTTAAAACCAATAATTTAAAAAATATTTCTTATTATATCTGGTTATGACTAATTCAAAATAAACTTTTTATTTTAACAATTTTATATTTTATAAAACAAAATTAATCTTTTTGTATATATTTATAATAACTTATTCTTTTATTTGATATATGTAATCTTTAAATTTTTTCTTTCTATAATTATTATTCCCTTTTCTTTTGATAAAAATATATTATCTGGAGATAAAAATATTAATTCTCCATTATAGATTGTTTTATTATCTGAGCTATTTTCTATTTTAATAGGTATATTTCCACCTATTCCAAATGTTTTAAACATTTTTGAAGTTAGCTTTGAAGTTGATTCTGGAAAAATATTAAAAAATAAAAATGGTAATACAAAACAAAAAGAAAATATAACATTTAAGAATTGATATTTACTAGAACCAATGACTATTAATGCAATATGTAAAGAAATAGGAAAAGATATAACAATTAAGAAAATAATCCAAGTAAAATAATCAAAGTTTTCTTCAATAAGCAAAGGATCATCATAAATAAATAAAATAAATAATGTCAAAACAAACATATTAAGACCAATTAACCATTTATTGTATTTTGGAATCTTATATCCAGATAATTTACAAGCAATAATCGAACAAAATCCTCCTGTAAGCATAATAGATAAAACTATTAAAAATATTACTATATATAAAGCAATTAAATTTATTGCAAATAATCCATTATTAAAAAGATCATATGAAAAAAATCCATAATTACTCATATATACCAAAAATGGTAAATATACATATAGTGACATTAACCAACTAAAAAATATAAAATTTATACTTCTATAAAAAATACTTTCTGCTGTTAAATTTTTACGTAATTCTTGAGGAAATATTCCAACTATATCTTTCTTAATATTTAAAAAAAATTCTTTCATTTATTATCCTATTTTTGATTTTTGTAAAATTATCATAAAATTTATAATTTAACAAGAAATATTACATTATGCAATATTTATTTTTTTTGATATTTTTCCATACTCAATTTTATGGTCCAACTTTTTTGAGAGTAGTTTCTTTTTTTCCCCTTTCTAAAATTTTTTACCATACAAATTGCAACATGCTATTTTAACATCTTTTCTTAATCTTATTTGTTCTTTATCTCTTTTTTTATTATTTATTTTTCTACTTCCTATAAATTATTTTTTTATCCTTTAAATTCAATAGACAAGTATGTTTTAAAATAAGCAACTAAAATAGTTATTAAACTCCCCCGTAGAATTCTCGGAGAGTAAAAGGAAAAAATGAAATTAAAATTTTCTATCATATTTTAAATAATGAATTAAACTATTTAAATATTAATTATATAGTTTTAGTTGAAGTAATAGGATAGTAGTTTAAAATCATTTAAACTACCTAAAGATTGTTGATGATTACTTAGTTATATAAGAAAAGAGAATAATTCAGGAGCCATTTTTTTAATTAAGCCAAAATTTTAAACACTATCAAAATTTTTATTTAACAATTCTATAAATAAATTCATTGCTCGATTTATATGTTTATTTTTATGATAAGCATATATAGCTTTTATTTTTGTTTGTTCTATTTCATGTTCTAACTCTATTAGTTGTCCTTCTTTTAATTCTCTTTCTACTGTGAATCTTGGAAGATAAGCTATACCTAAATTTGCAATTATACCTTGTTTAGCAGCTTCAACACTTCCTAACTCTAATGTTTTATGCATCATAATATTTTTATTTTCTAAATACTTTAACAAACTGCCTCTATATGGAGATTTTACATTATGCCCAACTACTGAAAAAGGTTTCTCTTGATTTTCACTTACAAAGTCTAAATATTTTCTATTAATTGAAGATGATGACACTAAAACAAGATCAAATTTTTTCATTATTTTCGTTATAATTGAATCTGAATATCTATTAATATCATAATGAATTCCTAAATCTATATCTCCATTTAATAGTTTTTTTCTTACTTCATAACAATTTGTTCCTTGAATTGAGATTTCAACATTTGGTGCTTTTTCTTTAAACTCTTTCAATATATTTTGCATTTTATATACGAGGAAAGTTTCTGCTGTTGCAATATTTAATTTACCTGTAATCTCTTCACTACTTTTATAATGATTCATTAATCCATCAACAGATTTAATGATAGAATCCAAATATGGCATTATTTCTTTTGCTTCTTGCGTCAACATCATTTTTCTTCCTACTCTCTCAAATAGTTTTAAGTTTAGTGTTTTTTCTAATTGTTGAATGTGCATCGTGACAGTTGATTGTGTACATCCTAATTTGTAAGATGCATTTAAAAAACTATCTGAATCCATAACAGCTCTAAGTGTATTAATATGTTTTAAATCCATATCTATCCTTATATCTAAAAAAATGAATTTAAAATTATAACATATTGATACTTTCAATAGTTTAATATGTGTTAGAGTACTTAAACTTTAAAATATAAGGATACTTAATGAGAAAAATATCATTACTAGATAGAGAGAATAATGCAGCTATTTTACTTGCAGGTATTATTACATTAATTATTGGGATGGGAGTATCTAGATTTGTATTTACTTCCTTGTTACCATTTATGTTAGATGATTTTCTAGATCTAACTTTCGCAGCTATTTTAGCTTCCTTGAATTTTGCAGGTTATTTATCTGGCTCTATTTTTGCTATTTTTATAAAGGATATCAACACAAAAATTAAATACTTTCGATTAGGAATTCTGCTTTGTATTTTAACTACTTTTATTTTAGCAACTACAACTAATGAATCTATATGGTTAATATCACGTATTATTGCTGGCTTTGCTACTGCAATGACAATGGTGGTTGGATCTGCAATTATTATGATAAAGTTAAATTTAACAGATAAAACAAAAGCAATGGGAATATATTTTAGTGGTATTGGTTTTTCTATTTTAGTAACAGATATTATTAGTCGTATAGTACATATGAGCGGAGGTAACTGGCAAGATTCTTGGCTTGTATTAACAATATTTGGGTTAATTATTAGTTTTTATCCACTTTACATTTTATCGTTTAATCAAAATATAAAACAAACTACAATTAAACATAAAATCAGTAAATCTGTCTTTTCACCTTTTGTAATTATCTTAATTTGTGCATATTTTACAGAAGGTGTTGGTTTTGTAGTTCAAGGAACTTTTTTACCTGATATTATTAACTCTTTAGAAGGATTAAATGGATATGGCAGTTTTACATGGCTTTTTGTAGGAATAGCTGGCATTCCATCATGTATAATATGCATGAGATTAGCAGTAAAATATGGAAGTATAAATATTATTATAGTAGCAATGACAATACAAGTAATAGGTATTTTAATTCCTACATTAAGTACAAATATCTTTTTAAATCTTTTATCAGGCTTTTTATATGGAGGAACATTTGTTGGACTTATTGCACTTTTTATGAACTTAGGAGGAAAACTAGCAGGTAAGAATCCAGTATTACTTATGGGTGCTCTAACAACTGCATATGGGATAGGTCAAGTTGTAGCCCCTCTATATACAGTTATCCTTACTGAATATTCAGGTAATTATAATTATGCTTTATATTTAACTGCATTGATTGTTTTTGGAGGTATTTTAATGCTTTTTTTTGCAAATAATATTATTAAAAATAAATAATGTATTTATATAAATTATATTTAAAAAAATGAACTTTAAATTATAATTTATTGATATATTAAATACTTGTTTATGTGATAGAATTTAATATTTTAAGTTTAAGGAGAAAACAAAATGAACAGTAAATATCCTGTTTTTGAATATTTAAAAAAATATTTAAAAAAAGAGTTAGATGAAAGTGCTCAAATAAATATGCTTTATCCTACAGCAATATCACAAACTCTAAAAATTGATATTGATAATGTAGAATTAGGAGAAGCCATAGTTAGAATTTATGCAGATTATAATATACATGGAAACCAACAAGGTACAGTTCATGGTGGATTACTTTGTGAGCTTGCTGATGCAGCAATTGGAACAGCACACTCTACATTAATGCAAGAAAATGAAAGTTTCACTAGCGTAGATTTAAAAATTAATTTTTATAGACCTGTGTGGAAAAGTATATTAAAAGCTCATGCAAAACAATTAAGAGTAGGAAAAACACTTACTCATTATGAATGTACAATATATGATGATGAAAATAAGAAAGTTGCCTATATTACAAGTATAGTCATGACATTAAAAGGAGAAAAGGCGAAAGGGAGATAAAAATCTTCCTTCGTAATAATAAATATTTAACTTGTCCAATAAACTTTTTCATAAATTTAGGATTAATAGATTTTGATATGTCACTTTGTTTGCCACATATTATATTTATTGTATAATTTTTAATTGTAAAATAGTAATTTTAATTAGAAATGACACAAAGCCCTTAAATTATTTGATTGTGATTTCTCAAAAAGTTCTAATATATTTGATTTTTGTTTTTCTAAAATATTTTCTTTAACCTTATTTATATTTTCTAATTCATTTAAAAAACTATCATAAGCTAAAGAAGAATTAGTTTTAAATTAAAAAGTTTTTCCTATTAGATTTTCTTTTACAGTTTTATATTTTTTTGTTTTTTTCAGTTATTTTTCATTTGCAATAAGTATTACTTTATGAAATTGATATTTAACAAAAAAATTTATATATCCTATTATAGAACATCTTTCCAAATCATCAAATATTAATATATAATCTTTTGTATTTAATAAATCTTCAGGCTTAAAATTAGGTATTTGAATATTTACATTTCCATTAGCATCCGAATCTATTTTCAATGTTGCTTTCAAAATTTGTTTAGCAATTTTTCCTATAAAAATGGAACATCAGGAAAAACATCTATCATTTCATCATACGTTTTATTTTTTTTCAAAGCTTCAATTACAACATCTAAAGGTTTAGAATAAATATCTGGTAAATCAAACTCATCTTTTTCTAGTTTAAAAGCAAGTTGTTCCAAAGGTGGAGTAAACTGTGCATTTA
>JAQUVJ010000032.1 GCA_028693395.1 Candidatus Nanoarchaeia archaeon
ACGAAATAAATCACTTTTTATGATTTTACTCTCATCACTATTCTCTAAACCCAATTCTCTTTTGGCTCTGGATCCGCAGACCCCAGTTCGAATCTGGGAGGGGCTATTAAAAGGGAATAGGGTTTTGGGAATAGAGTTTGGAGATTCTAAACCCAAATATTTCCACAATAGAGAGTTAATTAAGGATGATTTCTCACATCTTTTTTTATCTAATATGAATTTCAATTCAGTATCTATTTTAATTTGGATTCTTGTCTTATTTAGCTTTTTTCTACCTACCATTTGTTTATTTCGTGTGTATGAAATAGAGTTATTTATTTTTGATATATTTTAAAATATTATCTTTTTCTAAAAATTTATCAAAAATATTTTCTACATAATTTAAATCTCCTTTTAAATTAATATTGGATATAAAATTAAATATTTCTACATATTCTAAGAATTCTAAATTATTTTTATAATATTCTATTTTTATTTTATTTTCAGGTTTTGTATAAAGTTCGACTCTTCCTTCTTTTGGACCTCGCAATATTTCACGATTCATTCCAATCATTCTTTCAAAAAAGTCAGTATCTATTTCACCATTAAAATACATTAAATCTCTAGTCAACAATCTTTGAAAAGCATGTTCTATTGTTTTTACTAATTCAGAACTTTTGATTAAGAAAATTAAATATTCAACTAAAAAAATTTTAAAATATGAATTATTTTCTAAATTTTTTCTAAATTTTTCATATTTAATTAGTTCTATTTTATTATCAATATTATATTTATTTTGAATTAATTTTGAGGATATTTTAATTAAATCACCATTGTTGTTTAAATCAAAAGAATATATTTTAAACATTTCTTCAATATATTCTAAAAATAAATCATAGAATATTTCAAATAATTTAATATAATTAACTTCATAAACATTTTTTCCAGTATCTTTTGGAATTATATAATTATCTTTTTCTAATTCAATTAATTCTCTATAAGCAACACTTTGAGATTTATTAAAAGTATCAATTAAGGATAATCCATATGCATTATTGGGTTTTTTTAATAAATGAATTATAATCAAAAAGTGAGTTGGATTTCTAAAAGTCTCTAATTTTGCTTTTCCCATATAATATATTTTATTTAAATATATATAAATATATTTAAATTTAAATCATTTTGTATATACAAAATACACTAAAACGAAAGATTTATAAATTCTTTATGCAATCTATAATATAATGCATACAAAATGGAAAAAACAATAACACTGAGATTCAAAAAAACAGATTTAGACAAAATTAAATCTGGAGCAGATAAAGACCAAAGAAGTATAAGTTCTTTTTTGAGAAAGTCGGCATTAGATAAGACTGAGGAATTATTAAAAGAGAAAGAAGAATGAATAAAAACATCATTAAATTTGAAGAAACTGAATTTTTGAATAAATTTAATGATAGTAATAAGATTATTTTTAAAAAATTATTAGGATATAGGCATATTTATGCTTATGTTGAAAAATTAGTAGGTAATCCTATTGAAGAATTTGATGAAGAAAAATTTTTACTTCAATTAAAAAATAAATTTCCAAAGGAGTTTTTATATTGTAATCAAGAAAATAAAAAGGAGAAATATTTTAAAGATGCACTTTTGAGAGGGAAACCAAAATATCAATCATTAGGGATTGGAATTTTAAATAATACTTTTTATTTTGGAAATGTAATTGAAGGTGACAAGAATTTTATTATAACTTCAAATAAGGAAAATTTTGTAACTTGGGATTCAAATAATGATGAGATTAAAGACAAATTTGGTTTAAACTATAAATTTAATTTATTTGATACTGCAATAGAAAATATGTGGGACTTGGAAGGTCCTTATTCTATTCATGAATGGTTATCTAAAGACATTGAAATAATAAACACAATAGATTTATTTAATGAAATTAGAGATATAAATAAATATTTCATAGAACATTATTATGAAGCAATACATGATTATATTGCTTGTGATATTCTTTCTAATTTTGTTTATCCAATTTTTGAAGCAAAAGGAAGAACTTATTTTCAAGCAGATTATGGGAGTGGAAAATCTAAACAAGCTACAATTTACAAACTTTTGAGTTTTAATTCATTAATGGCAGGTTCAATAACTGCTGCAAGTTTTGAAAGAGTTATTGAATCAACTGGAGGAACAATTATAGTTGATAATTTAGACAATCTTTCAGATGAACAAAGAAAAGCAATTTACCAGGTTATAGAAGTTTATTATAAGAAGGGTGGAAAAACTATTAAAGCTGATGGAGAAAAAAACAAGCCAACAAGTTATGAGGGTTATTCTCCTATGGTTATTAATAATATAATTGGACTTCCTGAAGTTACACAAAGTAGATGTAATACTCTAATTATGTTAAGAACTGATAATAAAGAATTATCAAAAAGAAAAATTATTGAAAGTAATGAAAAATGGAGAATTTTAAAAAATAAACTTCATATTTGGGCTTTACAACATTGGCAAGATATTAAAAAAAGATATTATGAATTAGATGATAAAGATTTATCTAATAGAGATTTTGAAAAAGCGGAAGCAGTTTTAACTATTGCAAGTTTAATTAATACTGAAATATATGATAGTATTAAGAAATATTTGATAGATATAGGAAAACAACAAAAAGTTAAAGATTTAGATAATAATTGGGAATTCATAACATTTCAAATTTTATTTGAACTTTTAAATAAAGAAGAAAAAGAAGAAAAAAGAGTTTTAGTTAGAGATATAAATTATATTGCAAAAGAAAGATTAAATCTATTTAATGATGAAACATTAAAGTTTTCTCATTATGTAGGTAAAGTTTTATCGACATACCCACAATTATTTAAAAAAACATATCATCATGGAAATGCAGGATATAACATTAAAAAAGAAAATCTATGGAAGGCAATTAAGTTAAAAGGGTATGATGAAGTTCTAAATCAACAAACTAAAAATAATTCTTTTGAGATTATGAATGAAACTTTAGATACAAAAAAAATTAGTATAAATTTATCTAATTCTGTGGAGTGTCAAAAATGAATTATATTGATAAATTTGAAAGATTTAATTATATAAAAGAAATTGCTAAAAATTTCCCAAATACATTATTTCAGTTTACTTTTGAGAAAGAGAATGAATTAAAATGGAGTAGAAAAAGAACTTTTAAAGATTCTGATAAGTTTAGTTTTTTTAAAAAAGATTCATATTTTAGATCTAATTTGTGGAATGAAACAACTGATGAAATAAGATTGGATTTTGATTATATTACATTAGAAGAAAATCTTTATAGAATGCAGGGGGTAGTTCAGAAATTAGAAATTATTGGCATTTGCAAGTATGAATTATACTTGACTGGTGGAAAAGGTACACATTTGACATTTAGGTTTGATTTCAGATCATTTTTAGAGTTTGATAGGGAGAATGTAAGAAATGAGTTATTTAATGCTTTAGAATTGGATATAAAAACAGATACTACTTTATTTCAAACAATTCAAGTTATAGGGTTGGAAGGGTTTTACCATAGAAAAACAAAACTACCTAAACAAAGAATATTTTTTGATGAAAATTGTCATATTTTGTTAGAAAACAATCTAAATTTACTTTATTTGTCAGAAGATTTTGTTAATAAAATACCTAAAAATATCGAAAAGGATATTTTGTACAATTTGCATCATATTTCAAGAAAAAGTAACAATTTTGATTTATATTTAAATACAAAAAGCAACAATATTAATCAAAAAAAGCTAATTTGGCACATTTTGAGATTTAAAGAGATTTATTTAAATTTGAAAGATGGAAGAAAACGACTTATAGATATGTTTACAAGATATCTGCTTTTAACTATTAAAAATATTGATGAAGTAAAAATAATTTTACAAGATTTTTGTAATAGTGTAAAAATTAACATTGATGTAGATTCTCGAATAAAATCTACTCAGAATTCTATGAAAGCTAATGCCATATTCATTTATTCTGATGTATTGACAAAAGAAGAGTTTTACAAAGGGTGGTCAAAGGCTATTAATTTTAATGAACCCTTAAATAAAAAATGAAGAAAATGGAAAATAAAAAACCAATAAAAATATACAAAGCAGGACTTTTAAATTTATCCTTATGGGAAAATAAATTAGAAGATAATAAGAAATTGTACTCTTTTACTTTTCAAAGAAGTTTTAAAGATGAAAAAGAGAATGTTTGGAAACAAACTCAAAATTTGAGAGTTAATGACCTTCCAAAATTAAAAATTTTGGTTGAAGAAGCCTATAAGGACTTTATATTAAAAGAGGAAGAATAAAAATAAACTCCTGGAGTAAGGTAACTTTATTTAGATGTAAAAATGATTAAAAATATTTTTAAAACAAATATTGATAAAAATGCAAAAAAGTTGTCTTTTGTTGAAATTAATCTCGAAAAACAAATTTATATATTTTTATTAAAAGATGTGCTAAAATTTACAAAAAATAAAACATTTATTGAATTTCCAATTAATACAATAGATGAAAGTATGTTTATCCAAAACAAGAGATATGAAGTAAAAATTTATTGAAAATGGAAAAAACTAATTTTGAAGAAATAATCACTGATTTTGAAGAGATAGAATTTTATTTAGATAATTTTAATGCTGAAAATGGAACAAAAGAACAATATTGTGTTTTCTGTAAATCTATTACTTATGATGGTAAAAGTGGGATAATACACAATCCTGGTTGTATTATTAAAAAATTAAGACAAAAAATATTGAATTTGAAAAATGAAACCAAAATTAGAAAATAAAAAAGAAAGGGCTTTTGATAGGAGAGAATATATTAAACCTGCCGAATTTGAAAGATTTATAGAAATAATGCACAAAAAAGATATTATGTTTAAATTAATGTTTAAAATTGGTTATTATTTAGGTTTAAGACCTGTGGAATATAGACATATTCATATTGAAGATTTAAATTTTAATGATAATTCATTAATTGTTAGATTAGGAAAGACAAATAAGATTAAAGTTAGAAAAGTACCTAAAAAACTTATGAATGAAATAAGAGAATATTTAGAAAAAAATAAATTTAGACTTGTAGATAGTTATTTGTTTGTAGGTTATAATGGAGAACCTTATGAAGTTAATACTATTGAGAAAAAATTTAGGCATTATGCTAAAAAAGTTGATTGGTTAGAACCTATGAGAGTTGAAACATCAATTAAAGTTGCAAATATCGGAAGAAAGTATTATCATAAAAGGTTATATAGTTTAAGAGTTAGTTTCATTACAAATATGTATCTTATTTATGGTGATATTATTAAAGTATCAAAAATAATCGGTCATGAACTTTCAAGAACTACAGAAGGTTATGTTAGAAATATTGTTTTTGATGAAGAGATTACTATGAATGATTTATATGAATCTGGAATTAAAATAATTGATGAAAAGATAGAAAAATGTTCAATTTATAATAATAAGGGAGAAAATATCAACCAATTAAGACCAAATTTAAATGATTTAGAAATATATTAATTGTCATATTTTGTGCATTTTTATCCTAAAATTCCCTTTTTGGATAAATACTACTTTATACAAAAACAACCTTTTTTGTATAAAAAAGGAAATTTAATATATTACAAAATACAACATTTTATAACAATAATTAACAAAATTAACTAAAAATGAATACAGATTATAAACAATTAGGATTTTTTAAAAAGGCTCACGAACTTACAATAGAGATATATAAGATAACTAATGAATTTCCAAAAGAAGAAATGTATGGTTTAAATTCTCAATTAAGAAGGGCAAGTGTAAGTATAGGTTCAAACATTGCAGAAGGAAGTGTTAGAAGTACATCAAAAGATTATAAAAGTTTTTTACATAATGCTTTGGGAAGTGCAAAAGAAATAGAGTATCAATTATTATTAGCAAAAGACTTGAATTATATTGAGATTAGAACTTATGATAGATTAATGACAATTCTTGATGAAATCATAGGAAAATTAACTAATTATATGAAAAAAATTAACTAAATTTTTACTTTTATTCTTCTTTATTTTATGTATTTTAGGTTATATATTATTTATTTTTAGGTGTTGTTGGGTATGGTTAGGTATGGTTAGTGTTGTTAGTGTTGTTAGGTAAGGTAGGAAAATAGAGAAAAGTAGTATTTAGGGTTATTTTTCTGCACTTTTTAAGCATAGTGTAGTTTGTACCACACCCAACCACACCTACCACACCTACCCCCCCGCATTCTATAAATTTTAAACTTTAAAGCCTTTTTGGGGTGGGTGTGGTTAAAAATTCAAACAACACCTAACAACACCCAAATTTATCTATAATTTTTGAATATTCTTTTAAGGCAATAGATTTTTTTGCTAAATAATGATTAAAACCTATGTTTTGTGATGTTCTTCCTTGAATAAAATTAGCAATTTCAAAACTAACATTATTTTCTATCATTAAAGTAAAATGATATTTTCTAAGATATTTAAGAGTAACAATATTTTTATTTCTTTTAGATAAAATTTGAAAACTATTAATTAAATTAACATCCAATTCTTTTAAATTTAATTTTTCATAAGTTTTTTTAGTAAAAAATAAATAATAAGATGATTTTTGACCTCTTAAATAAAAATTTCTATATAAAACTATTTGTTTATATATTTCTATTTTAGATTTATCAAAATTAATAATAAAATCTTTTAGTTCTGTAAATCTACAACCACTCTCAATCATTAATTTGTAGAGTATTAAAAATTTAGGATATAAATTATTAATTATATTCAAAGATTTTAAAATTTCATTTTCTGTGGGGACATAACTATCAATATTTGATTTAATGTTTAACTTTACTTTAGTTCTGAATTTTAAAATAAAATCTAACTCAATTAATTCATAGATTTCACAAAAGTTTAAAAAACTTCTAAATGCAATAATTGTATATTTTTTACTATATTTTGATTCTTCAATACAATATCTAATATTACTTAAATCTATATTCTTAAATTTAAAAAGTTCAATTATACATTTAATTATATCTTCTGCATATTTTTGTGTTCTATTTTATTATCAATATTATATTTATTTTGAATTAATTTTGAGGATATTTTAATTAAATCACCATTGTTGTTTAAATCAAAAGAATATATTTTAAACATTTCTTCAATATATTCTAAAAATAA
>JAQUVJ010000033.1 GCA_028693395.1 Candidatus Nanoarchaeia archaeon
GCCCCATAATTTTTTCATAGCACTTATATTTAAATCTTCTATAGCGATTAAATCAAATTGTTGACATAATTCTATAGATAATTTGTAAAAATAATCTTTCTTTTTATTAAATAAATCAATATATAGTCTATTTAATTTAATTAAACTTTTTTTATAATTATTTGATTTTTTATTCTTTTTTGATAATTGTTTTGATAATTTTTTAATTTCATTGATATTTTGATTAAAAAATAAAGGTGATTCAATTTTATTGTTATTTGATAAAGTTAAAAATGTTTTTAAACCAAAATCCATACCGACGCTTTTACCCGATCTAGTTAAAGGATTTTGATAATCATCATTTTCAACAACTATATAAATAAAAAATTCTCCAATATTATTTCTTTTAATTGTAACAGTACAAATTTTATTATAATACATTGTTCTGGATTTAAATATTTTAAAAGTTTTACTCATAATGCGAATTTTATTATCTTCTAAAAATTTATATCCAGATTTTTTAAAAGTTATAGATTTATATTTTCTAATTTTTTTGAATGAAGGTGGTGAACATTTTCTTTTTCTTTTTAAATTGTTAAAAAATAATTTATAAGCAGTTTCAATCCTATCAGTTATTTGTTGAATAACATCAATACTAATATTATTCCAATAATTGAATCTTTTAGTTTTCTTTAATTTAGTTATATGTTTTTGCAATTTATATTTATTTAAACTCTTATTATATAAACTATAGAATTTTTTATGCAAGGCAATACAATGATTATAAATAGAACCAGCAAGGTTTATTTTATCATTTAAGTATTTATTTTTTCTTTTATTATTATATAGTTTATATACATAAGTTTGATGCATTTTATTTAAACACCTTTTTGATCTTCAATATATTTTTTAACAGTTTCTAATAATACGGAACCTACAGATGATATGAATTTTCCTTTAGTCCATAAAGTAGGCAATCTGGATTTTAATGAAGGAAATTCTGCTCTTAACGTATTTGAAGTATAACCTTTTAATCTACTAACTATAGAATAGATAGAGTTTTTAGCACTTGTTGATAATAATAAATGAACATGGTCTGGCATAATTTCAAGTTCTATAATATTAAAATCATATTCATTTTGTTTTTCATATATTAATTCTTTTAATCTTTCATCAATTGGAGAAATTAAAACTTTTCTTCTATATTTGGAGCAAAATATAATATGATATATACATCTTGAAATTAAATGTTTTTCTCTATAATAACTTATATCAGGAGTTACTAATTCCATTATTTATCATCTCCTTATATAATTAAGTTGTTTATTTTTGTTTCAAAATTCCTCTCCCACTAAAGCAGGGAGCTTCCTTTTGAAAGGTTTGTGAAATAATGAGAAATTTAGATGAATTATTAGTTGCTAAATGTTTTAGAAATAAAAAAATGAATAGGCATTTTGGTGTTTTTGCAGATGATGATATAAATAGTAAAGAACCACAATTTAGTCATTTTACAGGAACTTTTACTAAAAATAGGCCAATACCAAAAGGAAAATATAATAAATTATGTTTATTAGATACTGAATATGCATATAAATTGGCTAAAGAATTTGAAAATAATGGTGTAAAATATGATTGGTTAGTACAAACAAAAAGAGCAAAAATACTTGTATTTTTTACTGATAAAATTGATAGTGAAAATAGTAGATGGATAACAGCGGATAGATATAAAACTGCATTAAGTCTTAAACCATTACAAATGGATGAAAAATCTTTCTTTTTTGTTTATTTTCAAGATACTATAAGAAAAATGTTAAATAATAAAAATCTTGGCCAAAATATTTTAGAAGAATACAAGGATAAATTAAAACTTCAAAATTAAAATAATAAAATAACTATAAATGATATATTTATAGTTATTTTATTTCAATAAATAAAATAAATTGACCAAATAATTTGAAAATTTAAACTTTGAAATTGCCTATTTACAAACGAAGTATCTTATGGTATTATATACCTGTAGCCGAGAGGAACACACAATAAAAAATAAAAATAAAAAAGGGAGTGTTAGTTATGACAAGATTTCAAAATCGTGCTGAAGCTGAAGAGTTTGCAAAGACTGTTGATTGTGGCAAGGTGGTAGAGAAGCAAGTAAGAAAGAATGGGGAGAGAGGAAGAGCAAAAGTAGGAGTAGAGTATGAAATGGTGACAGTTTTTGATGTAGTTGGTAGGAGAGGAAGAAAGAAGAAAGAAGATGCAACTGAAGCAGTAGCATAAAATATTTTATATATAAGTTAAATAAGGGAGCAATGCTAATAATTTGCTCCCTTTATCAATTCTGAAAGGATGATGAAAAATGATTGATAAAATACTTAATTTCTTTCTTGGTGGTGGAATGTTTATTTTTGCAATAAAGTTTGTTATATTTTCTTTTATTTTTATGGTACTATTAATTTTTATTTGAGGTGTTGTTATGATTGTCAAAAAGATTTGAAAAATCAATTTACACGGATGAATTACAAGATAAGTATAATATTCATCCTAATTGGTCAAAATCATTAATTGAAAGAAAAACTTATACCTGTTTTATTTGCCAAGAAAAAGAATATAGATATCCAACTAGGTTAAAAAATCATCTGCGACAATGCATGAAAGATTATCATCTAAAAACATTTACAGATGAAGAACTAAGAATGGCAAACTACAGGTATAATTATGGAATCAATTTTACATATGAAATGATATATAAAATGTATGTAATTGATAGAGTTGGTTCATGGGAAATGCAAAGAATTTTTGGTGGAGTTCATCATAGAGTAACAGAATTTTTAAGATGGTATTATAAAATACAGCCTAGAAATTTAAGTAAAGTAATGAAACAGAATTATGTTTTAGAGAAAAAAACAGAAACAATGATGAGATTATACGGTAGTACAAGTCATAGAATAGAAAGTATAGAAAAATTAAAAAATGTTTTTGATTTTAAAAAATATTATCTAGGAATTGTTCAAGAATCATTTTTACCAAAAAAGCTATCAAAAAAAGATATTGTAATAGAATCATTTTTACCTTCGGATGATTATTATTTTAATAGATTATCAAAAGCAATAAATAGATTTTATATTCAAAATGATGATGATGATAATTTCTTTTAAAAATATATGGCTGAAATAACAGCATAAAAGGAGAGTGTTAATTATGTGGATGAAAGTAAATTATGTTTCTGGTGAAAAGGTTGTTAGGGGTATTGATTTTGATAAGAGATATATTTCTGCTCCTTTGCTTAATTATATTAAAAAGCATATGATTCATAATAATTTTAAAGGAATTATTAATGTTGAAATTAAAGAGCAAGTTTGTGAAAAATGCAATAGTAGTAGACTTGTTCTTAATGTAAGAGGTTATAAAGAAGATAATGAAAATAGATATCCTTCTCTAATTCTTTATGGAACAGGAAATTCTGTACCAGATATCATTTCAAAAGATGCTATTGAAATTCATGGTTGGAGAAGTGATAAAAGTAATTCAGTTGTTTTTGGATATGCAACAATAACAGATGAAACAAAAGAAATGCTCACAAAAGATTTTGAAGAAAAATATCCATTTGAAAATAATACTTATATGTCAGTAATTCCTTTTCACAAAGGAATTAAAAGAACAAAGTATATTGAATATCAAGCAGAAATGAATAAGCTATTGTATAATACTTGGACTAAGATGTATAAAGATTGTCCTAACTGTTTTTCTAAAACATTTGAAGAATAAGCAAAAAGAGGGAAGAAATTCTTCCCTCTTTTATTTTATTTAAATGGCGATAATTTTTTAGATAATGCGCTATTTTTCATTAAAAATTCTTTTTTATATTTTGCTATTTTTTCTCTATCTTTATCTTTAATATTTGAAATTTCTTTTTTTGATGAAATAGCTGGTTTTTGTAATAAACCTTTATTAGATATCATTTCATCCAAATTATTTTCTAATTGTTCTAACGGTTTTTTATGACCAACGCTCAATAAAGATTCTATCTCATTTATATTTAATATTTTTAAAATATCTTCATCTTCTATTTTAAGTTTCTTTTTAATCATTATAATTAGATTTAAAAATTGTGTTAAACTTGCTTGAAATGCAGCAAGAGAATTAGGAATATCTATATTAGGATATAATTTATAAAGTATATTAAAATCAACTTTATTAATCATAGCTTTCATTTTAGTATTTCCTGGTAATGATAAATATGAATTTTTTACAATTTCAATTAAATATTGAATTAACAATTCTTTTTGTTTATCATTTTTTATAGAATTAATGAAGTTAATAAATTTATTATTTATAATTTCCATTGCTTTTGTTTTAATTTCTTCTTCATTATTCTTATCATTTATATATTTTTTATTTTCTTCTTTTTTTTCTATTCTTTCAGATGTTTTTTTAGCGTAAACATTATCTGTAGGTTGATCATCTATAGTAAATAGGCGCATTTTTACATATTTTTCATCATTTTGATTAAAAACTTTATTTTCTTTATGATCTTCTTGATATATATCAAATTTAGATAAATTTTCAACATTTTCAATAACAAATGATCTAGGAATACTATGCTCATCAAAATTTTCTTTTAAAACTGGTAATCCTAAATTTTTTGCATAATTCGCTAATTCTGGCTTAACTTCATCAAAACTAAAACTTTCAATTATTTGCTTTAATTCTGTTTCATTGAATTTTTTTAATGGTTTACCACTAAAAATAATAACTCCAGAAGAAATTTCATTTCTTACAATTTTATATACCTTTGATAATAACGCAAGGAGATAACCAAAAGGTTTTCCTATTATACTATTTGTTTTTATATCATAAAATTGAGGTTGCTTAGAATCTTTATTTTCTTGTAAAGATTCATAAATCATAGAAAAAATTGGCTTATTTTTATTTTCTTCAAATTTACATTTTGTTTTTTCAACATTAAATATTTTTTCTGGTTGTATATAAGTACCTTCTAATTCAAATTTAAATGATTGAAAATAACTTTCATTAAGGCCAAATTTTAATTTATTTTCATTATTTATATCTCTTACATTTTTTCCACTACAATGCACCCAAAAGAGATATCTATCTAATGTTTCATTAGGTTCTGGTAAAACATAAATCTTTTCTCCATTTTGATTTTTGGTAGCTAATTTTTCTAATATACCAAATTCATTTAATCTTTTCAAATAATGTGAAATAGATACACTAGCATTATATAATACATTAGGATATTTTTTAATATAATTAATTATTTCTTCATTTTCTTTATTTTTTAATTGTAAATATTTATTTAAAATTTCATCTTTTAATTCATCTGCATCATTTTCATCTGATTCTGCAACTTTATATTTTCTTATTTCAATAATAGGAATATTTAATTGATTTATTAACTCTTTATCTATATTTTTTAGTAGGCTTGGCATTATTTTTTAATTTCTCCATTCATTAAACATTTTTATATATAACTTGATCTATATTAATTTTTTCTTTTTATATATGAAATTAATTATCTGAAAATTTAAACATTGAAATTGCTAGTTGACGGATTAACAGAGCTATGGTACTATATAGCAGTCGAGCAACGGAGCCGACTACATCAAATAAGGAGCGTGGTAGATATGACAATGACCATCAAAAAATTCCGTAAGCCTAGCAAGATTTTTTATACTTCCAATGGAAGAGCATTTATCAGGCATTACAATGAAAGACTATATTTGGAGGATTTTGAAAGATTGCACAATAATCCTTGGCGTGGTAAAACAGATGATGAATTGAAAGATTTTGACGGAATTATGAGTTTGACCGTTTATTCTGGATATCTTGTAAAGTTTATAGAAAATTATAAGTTTACAGGAGAAACAGTAATTCAGTTGTTTTATTATTACAATTAAAGGAGAGTGTTAGAAATGGCAAAACTTACAAAAAAAGAAATAGTTGAAACATTGGATAAAATGGCTTCATCTCTTATGAATAGAATAGAAGCATCTAATATTTCAAATAAAGAATTATATATTGCAAGAACTGTAGTAGCAATGTCAATTAGAGATTTTATAAAATCTGGCGACGTTTCTTTTATTTCTGATTATATAGATTAAGGAGTGATAAAAATGACAATTATAAAACCTCTTGCGCATATTTGGGAAAAAATGAAGTCTATGGATAAAGATACGAGAATAGAATTTCTTAGATTTTGTATGCCTTATGGTTCAGGTTTCGATACTGATTTTGAAATTGAAGAAAATAAAAAGTGTTATATTATTAGAAGTGCTTATCATTGTATGGATTCTAACGGATTTTATTGTGGATGGATAGATTTTACTATTCATTTTTGGAAAGATATACCTTGCAATAAAGGCAAAGATTTTACATTTTGTATCAATGGTAGATATTCTCATCATCTTGCAGATAAATATTATCTTAGAGGATATATTTCAGAAGCTATTTATGAGCATATGTATTATACAAATGTTAATAAATTTGAAGGAGGGTATTAATTATGAAAAAAGGATATTTTAGTTATTCTTCTCATGAAACATTTCTAGTTCATTGTCACTTTGGAAATTTCGCAAATATTGTCAAAGAGTGTGGCGACAATGTATTTTTAGTTGAAGAAAAAATAAAAGAAGAATATGAAAAATCTTTGAATGAATTGAATACTCACCTGTATAAAATGCAAAATATGAAATTTTGGGTAGATTTTATTGAATCCGGTACAATAGAAATAAACTGGAGAGAATTGGCAGAAGATGCAATAAATAATTATAAAGAAATAAATAACGAAAATTAAATTTTAAAAAAAGAGATAACAAAAATAACTGTTATCTCTTTTTTTTTATTGGTAGTGTTATTGTAGTACAATCAGACATATCAAATTGTATATACTAATTAAAAGTTGGAACAATTATCTGAAAATTTAAACATTTAAATTACCTGTTGACGGATTGAAAAAGGTATGGTATTATATAGCAGTCGAGCGACAAGGGCGACTACAACAAACAAGGAGCGTGGTAGATATGAGGACAGTAAATTTTACAGTATATAGTTTTAATGAGTTGAATGAAATTGCGCAGAAAATAGCTATTGAAAATTTTAGAGCACATGAAGCATATGCTGATATTT
>JAQUVJ010000014.1 GCA_028693395.1 Candidatus Nanoarchaeia archaeon
ATTTTCATTACTTTCAAACTTACATCTGTTGCACATTTTAATCTTACATCAGAAGTACTTGTTGCAGATTCTTGTTCAGATTTTATATAAGTTGTACCCCAATTCATAACTACAGAGCCTATTGCGACTGTAAATGCGATTAATAGAACTGTTGCAATTAATGGTGAAACACTTTTTTTAGACATCTTAGAAAAATTAATGGATTAATATTATTTAAAGATTTGTTTTAGAAAGGAAAAGACAATTAAAATAAAGGGATGAATTTTAAACAAATAAAAAACAAAAAAACAAAAAAATAAATAGATAATAAAAATATACAACACATGGAAAATAATAATTATAATAAAGAAAATGTTGTATTATTCTCTGAAAAATATAACGAACATTACAAAAGTATAACTCTTGGGATAAATGAATCTTTTCTAAAATTTGTAATTCCAAGCTTTGATTATCTTAAAAAAATAACACAAGTAAGAAATAATATAACAAATAACACAGAACAAATTTATATTAAAAAACTCAATATCCTAGATGATTGTTTCGGTTATGGATTTAATACAATTGCAACAATTTATTACACAAAACTAAATTATCCTAATACAAAAATATCAATATTCTCTTTTGAAAAAGAAAAAGAAGTTGTTACAAAAATAAAAGAAATAAAACAAGATTTATTTTTCTTTTGTGAAAAAACAAAATATTTTGAAGATATCTTTCCAAATGTAACAAAAAACATAAGAGAAAAAACTTTTCGTGAAACAATTGAAATCATCGAAAATCTCAACTTTCATGAGACAAAAAACAATAATAATAATTTTTATTATCATGAAAAAAATAAAATAAACATAAAAATATTTATTGAAGATTTGAACAACATAAACAAAAAAATCAAATTTAAAAAGTTTGATTTCATATATCATGATCCTTTTTCAATAAAAAATAATCCTGATGCTTGGAGTGAAAATCTTTTTAAAAAAATACAAAAAACTACAAAAAAAAATACAATTATTACATCTTATAGTTCAAATTCAATATTTAGAAATATACTAAGAAACTTAAAATATAAAATAATAAATATTGATGCACAAGGAAGAAGAAAACCATCCACACTAGCACTAAAAATTAAAATATTTGATAAAAAATTAAAAATAACCGATAAAAATTAAATCTAAAATATAAAAAATAAAAGTATTGATCAGAAATATAATTATATTAAACAAATGAAAAAACAAATTAATAAAAATAATAATAAATAACAATATAATAATAATAAAATAAAACTAATCGCTACAAGAATTTGAAGATGGACATTCAATACAAACCTTATTTTCACAATCTTCAAAATTACCATTAATTTTAACCCAACCTTTATCTAAAAGATCAGGATATTGAGAAATTTCAACACATTTTCTACTTCCTAAACTCAAAACATTAACACATTTTTTATCATTTAAAACACCATCAATTTCTTCTTTTTGATCAATATATTGAGAATTATTTTTTTTATACATAGAAATTATTGAAACAATCGTAACAACTAAAACCAAAACTGAAACCGCTGCTATAATTATAACTTCCATTGATAATTCTGATTTTTTATTTATTGAATTATCTTTATTCTTATTATAATTTTGATTAAATTTGTTATTTTTATTGCTTTTATTATTTTTATTGTTTTTATTATTTTCCATAACATCACTTTAAATATTTTTTAATATAAAAATAAAAATTATCTAATATAAAAAATATTCTAAAAGAATTACAAAAAATTATAAAAAAAGTTTTAAAAAAATAAAAAAAAATAAAAACATCCTGAAAGCTATTATTAAAAGTTAAAGAAAATATATAATTTATCAGAAAAAATAAAAAAAATGTTTCATGAAATCTAAAGTTCTTACTTTTAAAAAGTAACTAATATTTATTATCTAACTATCTCTATTTTTATATATGGCTTTGGGTTTAGGGAAAAATAAAAGAGATTCGGTTTTATCAAAACCTTTGTCTCCAAGTGAAATCTTATTGGAAAATTCACAAAAAAGAACAAATAAATATGATAACGATAAAAATAATTCTAAAAACATAAAAAAAAATGAAACAAAAAAAAATCTTTTCGAACTTCCTAAACTAAGTAATTCTTTAAAAAATGTTACAACAAATGTTTCATTAGATGACGATATTGAAGATAAAAATATATCAAAAAAAATCTATGATGATATGAAAACTTTAGATAAAGAACTTGAAAATCTAAAAAAAATTACACAAGAAAAGAAAACTAAATTAAAAAATGATATTAAAGAAGAAAAATTCAAAAACATAAAAAAGAAACAAAAAGAATCTTTAAAAGAAGAAAAAAAAAATATAGAACAAGGAAAAAATATTGAAAATAAAGAAAATAAATTAAACAATGTAATAAGAAACATTGTATTTAGTTCTACAAAAGATAATAATTTAGATGAAAAAATATCAAAAATTAATGAAAAGAAAAAAAATATTGAAACAAGAGAAAACGAATTAAAAGCAACAAAAACACAATTAATTGAAAAAGAAAAAGCACTAAAACAAATAGAATCAGAATTAAAAATAACTAAAACAGAAATTGAAAACAAAAAAAAAGAAATTGAAAATGATCACATAATTCTGAAACAAAAAGATGATGATATTTTAGCAGAAAAAAGAAAAATTGAAAAACAAAAAAAAGAACTTGAAAATTTAGAAAAAATATTACAAAACAAAAATAAAGCTTTAGAAATAAAAGAAAACACAATAAAAACTTTAGAAGACAATCTAAAATACAAAACTACCAACATAAAAATAAAAGAAGAAAATCTTCAAAAACAAGAAAAAGAAATTTCAAACAAATATTCAAATCATGATTTCACAAAAAAACAATTAGAAGAAGAAAGAAATATTTTAAATAAAAAAGATGAAGAACTAAGACAACAACAAAATGAACTTTCCAAAAAAATAACAGAATTAGATAAAAAAACTCAAGAATTATCACTAAAAGAAAAAGAAATCCTAAAACAAAAAAACGAATTGGAAAAACAAAAAATTGAAATTGAAACATTAAAAACTAAAATAACAAAAGAAGGAGAAGAAACAATAAATTCAAAAAAATCCGAATTAAAAGAAAAAGAAATCTTATTAGATCAATTTAAATCAGAAATTGTTGAAAAAAACAACAATACTATTCAAAAAGAAATTCAAATAAGAACAAAAGAAGAACAAAAAAAAATAATAGAAAAAGAAAAAGAATTAAAACAACTAGAAAAAGAGTTAAAAAAATTATCAAATGACTTGGAAATCAAAGAAAAAAATGTAGAAAATTCCGTAAAAAAACAATTAAAAGAAAATATAAATGAAATAGAAAATAAATATAATTCAGATATAAAAGAATTAAAAGATTCATACGAATCTAAAATCGAAGAATTAAAAAGAGAAATTAAATTATTAGAAAACAAAAAAAACACTTTAGAAAATTTAGAGAAAAAAGAAAAAAATCTAAAAGAAATAGAAAAAAATGTTAATATTCATATAAAAGAATTCTCAATTGAAAAAGATAATTTAACAAAAGAAAGAAATGATTTTGAAAAAGAAAAAATTTCAATACTTGAAAAAGAAAAAAATTTAAAGGAATTAGAAACAAATCTAAGCGAAAAAGAAGAAAAATTGAAAATCTTTGAAAGTGATTTGAAGACAAAAGAAACTTCATTAAATAAAGAATACGAAGAAATAAAAATATCAAAAGAACAAATTGATGTCGCAAAGAAAACTTTAATGAAAGAACAAGATCAAATCATGACTTTAAAAAGAAAAAATGATATTGATTTAAGAAATAGATATAATGACATTGAAAATCTAGAAAAAGAATTCATTGATAAAAGATTAGAATTAGATAAAAAAGATGAAAACTTACAATTAAAAGAAAAAGAATTAAAAGAAATGGAAAAAGAATACAATTCTAAATTTAATTCACTAAGAAATCTTGAAGAAGATCTAAAAAATAAAGATATGAAATTAAATAATTTTGATGAAGATTTAAAAAACAAAGAAAAAGAATTAAAGACATTTAAAGAAGATCTAATAAAAGAACAAGGAAAACTTGATTCTCAAAAAGAACACTTAGAAGCAGCACTAAAAGAATTAGATTTAAGTAAAAATGATTTATTAATTAAAGATAAAAAATTAGAAGAAGAATACAGAGAAAGACAATCAAAATTCTTAAATGCAATGGATGTAGATTTCAAGAAAAAAATGAATGATTTACAAGAAGAATACAGATTAAAATTAAACGATTTAGAAGAAAAAGAAAAAGAAAAAACACTTGAAATCGACAAAGTCATCGCAAAAAAATTAGAAGAAAAGAATAAAGAAATTGCAGAAATCAAAGAAGAATTGAAAAAACAAAAATCTCTATTAGATGAAGAATTAAATAAAATAGATATTGAAAGAAAAAATCTAAGACAAGAAAAACAAAAATATGTTGATGAAGATTTCGATAAATACTTACAAGAAGAATTAAGTAAAATTGATTTATTAGATGATTTCATAGATTTAAAAGAAGAGAAAAAAGAAGAAAAGAAACAAGAAGTTTCTGATAAATCAACTGAAAAAATAAAAAGCATGATAAAAGATGCTAAAAAAGAATTATCTAATGGTAAAATAAATGAAGCAAAATCCATTTATAAAAATATCAAAAATACATTCTTAAATTCAAAAATAGACCAATTACAATATAAGCAACTAGAAATTGAAATTAGAAGTTTATACAATGATATCTATTTAGAATTAATAAACTCTAATTGATTTTTTCTTATTTTTACTTTTTATTTTTATTCTATTAATTATCCTATAACATAATAATTTGTTTTAGAATTACTTATAGAAAAATAATATTTATCTTGATCAAATCCTATATATTGAACATAAAAAGGAAATTGATAAATTTCAACATCATGAACAAATCCATAACCTTTCACAAACAAAGACGTTTTTTTAACATTTGTGTTTCTACTATTTAATTCACTTTCAAATCCTAATCTTATATTTTCATTTGAATTCATATAAAGATAAGATCCTTCATTACTCAAATAATCTGAATTAAAAAAAATACTTGTATCAGATTCAACAATATATTCATTATCTCTCACACTTTCTGCTTCTAAATCTGTTGAATAAATCAATCCCAGAGTTAATTCTTTAAAAGAAATTGAATTATTGATAACTAAATCATTATCATAAATCATAGCTAATTCATAATCTCCAGGAACAAAATTAAAAAATTGAAACATATGAAGATTACCAAAACTTACATATGAATATTCAATATTTGAATTGTTCAATAAAATTTTTATTTTTTCCTTATCTAAAATAACTGATTCATTTGTATAAATAAATACTTTAAAATTTTCTAAAGAATCTGTTTTATAATAATATTTTACAAAATTTACATTTGAATTATATTCAAAAAAATTGAAAACTTTATATCCATTTTTACAAATAATATCAAGAAAATTATTTTCTAAAAATAGTTCTTTTTGTAAATAATTATTTAAAATAATTTCACCATTAAAATAATAATCACAATTTGTTGATTTCTGAAAATAAAAATTCTGATTTTGAATATAATTGTTATTTAATTTTTCTAAATCAAAAAATATATTTTTATCACTATAAGTTTGCGTATAATATTCATCTTCAAAAACAATATTATCATTAATTATATCATAATCTTCCAAAATAATATTATCATTTCCAAAAACATCTATACATTTTTTTGAATTAAATCTTTCATCAACAACATAACCTCCATTATAAAAATAATATATTTTTGATTCATTATTTACATATCTATAAATTTCATCGTCAACTAACTCCGTATTGTATTCATTATTATAAGGATTAAAAACTTTAACATATGTTTTATTTTGAAATTCACAAGAAGGTAGTTGATAATATTTAGATCCATGCTTTTCAAAAAAAAATCCATTCATCGATGATTCATTTATTTCAATTAAAAAATCATGCAAATCATCAACATTCAAATCTACTTGTTTATAATAAACAAATTTTTCCATTGCATAATCTTCAATTAAATCTCTAAATATTTTTTCATTATCTAAAAAAGCTGCTCTGTAAATTTTTAATTCATCAAATAAACTTCCTGATAAATTAAAATACATATTTGATGTATTTAATTTCTGAGATAATAAACTTTCATTCAATAAAATTCCATTTTTATATATTTTTAATTTTTCTGAAAATTCTATTGTTAAATGTGTCCAAGATAAATCTATTGGAACACTTAATGAATTTGAATTTATAGTTATTTTAAATTGATTATCTTCTATATCAAAAAGTAAATTGTTTGATTGCATTATATTCTGATTTTCTGTATTATTTAGCTTAATTAAGAATGAAATTGTTAAATAATCTTCAAATTTTCCTATTATACTAATTGATGAATTTATTGCATTATCTAAAAATCCTTTTATATTTGAAGTTTTAAAATCATTTATAAAACTATAATCGTATTTACCAAAATAATAACTTTGATAATTATCTAAATATATTGGATCTATTTCAGGTTCTGGGTCAGGATCTGGGTCTAATATTGTTTGACTATATAATAAATTAGATAGAAAAGGATATCCTTCATTAATAGAAGTATTTATATCCCAAAAATCAACAAAACTAAAACCTATAAAATTTAATTCTTCTTTCATTTGTTCGGTTGTCAAATAATTTATATTATTTTTCGTTGAAGAAGAATCCGAATAAATCAAAGATTCTGAAGATAAATTACTATTTGAATAAAGATTATTTAATGTTGATCCAGATGATGATTCACCAATTAAAGAACCAATACGTCCTTCGTCAAGATTTGAAGATAGAGCTTCTAATATTCCAATAATTGAATAAGAATTAGAAAGTTGATAATTAAGAACTCCTGCAATTCCTCCAATTGTACAATAATTATCTGTAAAAGAATAAGCATTTATGGAATCATTTTTTGAATAAGAATTACTCATATAATCTCCTCTTCCAACAACTCCTCCAGTATATGCATCTTTCAATCCTGCTAATGCACTTGAATATAATAAATTGTTTTCAGAAAATATATTTTCCGAATATGAAGATGAAGAACTATAACCAATTACACCTCCAACATAAGATGTTGAACTATATGATGTTCCATTTAATTTTGAATTTCTAACAAAAGAGTTGTTTAAAACAGATGTTACTAATTGACCAATTATTCCTCCAAGGTCAATTGGTCTGTTTGCTTCATAATTAATACTTCCATTTATTAAATATGAATTATTAAGATTTCCTCCTTCTCCAATTATTCCTCCAATATTTGTATAATCTGAATCATCTGAGTTATAATTTCTTCCACTTATAACAACGTTTTCTCCTTTAACATTATTAATTAACGTATCTCTTGTATTTCCAAAAGCTCCCCCTATTGTCATTTTCTTTGTTGCATATGCTTTAATTTCAATATTTTCTACAAATATATCACTAGCTTGTCCTCTAAAATATCCTGATAAAGCCCCAATATAAGCATTATTATTATTAGTTGAATTAACAAAAAAAAAAGAATCTTTTATAGTAACATTTTTTAAATTTGCTCCATTAAAATATCCAAATAATCCAATCATTAATTCTTTATTATCTGTGATATTAATAAACAAATTAGAAATTGTATATCCTTTACCATCAAAACTTCCTAAAAAATTATTTGTATTACTTCCTATACTGATAAAACCTTCTCCACTATTCCAATTTATTGTATCACTACAATTAATATCATTCATTAAAACATAATCTTCATTTAAATTATTTTGCATATTTTGTAATCCAACACAATTTGTTATTTCAATATAAGAATAAGAAAATGAAATTGTAAATATAATTATTAATAAAAAAACAAAATTAGATAAAATCTTATTATAATTTGATTTCATAGTATTATTTAATTAAATCATTTTAATAAATGTTTTTGTAACTTTATAGTAAATTTTTGTGATTTTTTATAAATTTTATAACATTTAATTGATTTAAAAGAATACAACTAAAAATAAATGAAAAAATTAATGAAAAAATTAATGAAAAAATTAAAAAAAAGTAAAAAAGTTATAAAAAATGTAAAAATTAATTAATATCCACTAAATCTAAATTAATTTCTAAACTTGAAGTTGGAATTGAAACTTGAAAATTATCTAAAACTTCAGGTAATAATTCTCCTAAATATCCTACCACTTTATCTTTTTGTTTTATTATTACACATCTTCCTTCTATGTAGAATGGTAATTCATATTCTTCGTAAATAAATTCGATTCCTAATTTTCTCGATAAATAATCAATTATTTGTCTTAAATATGTAACTTGACTTTGAGTATCAGAAATTGTTAGTGCTAAATGGAAAATGTTTCTGCTTAATGTTTCTTCATTTCTATCAATTTGTGCTACTTGATCTAATTCAAATAATTTTAATGGCAATTCTTTATCTTGATTGTTATAAATTAATTTTAATAATTCTGGTAAAATATGAAATCTAACCATATTTACTCCACTTTCTACGGAATTTCCTACTTGAATTGGTTCTATTTCTTCAATTAATTTTATATTTTTTTCATCAATTTTCATTTGAGTAATTTGTGAGTCAAAATTTGTTAAAGCTAAAGTCATTACTTGATTGAAACCTATTTCTGTTAATATCTTTTCAATTTTTTCTTTTTTAATTGATGATTTTTGTTCTTCTCCAAAACCTTGAACTTGAGGAATTATTGGTTCTAAATTCATTATTCCTTTTGCTCTTAAAATATCATCTGCAATATCAACTTCATGCCATAAATCTGTTCTATAACTTGGAATTAAAACTTCATATCCTTCTTTTAATTCTTTTATTTCTTCATATTGCATTTTTTTTAATAAGGAAATTATTTCTTTGTTTTTTAAATCTTCTCCTATTATTTTTTTTATTGTGTTTTTCGATATTATTTTTTTATTTGATCTTAGATTTGGAAAAACAAATTCTTTTTCTTTTTGTGAATTTAATTCTTTTTTGTATCTTACTTTTACAGGTATTATTTTTGCACCAAATTCAAAAAACATTATTGATAATATGTTTAATACTTCACTTAATGTGTTTAAATCATCTCCTGAACATTCTACAAAAACTGATTTTGTGTTTTCGTTTACTCTACCAGTCATTTCTGAATTTATTATTGGAGGCATTGATAAGATATTATTATTCGCATCGATAAAAAAAGGGTATTTTTCTTTTCCTTCTAATAATTGTGCATACTTTATTCCTACTTCGTGTTCTTCAACAATTTGTTTCCCTGTCATTTCACTTAGAGAATTTAATGGATGAAATTTTATTTTTTCAGGAATATCTGCTTTAAATGTTATTGGAAATTTTATTTTTTCATATGGATATATTCCTATTGCAGATTTCTTTCTATTTCTTCCAATTGTTATATGAAGTTTTTCTTGAATATTAATCATTTCTTTTATTTTTTCATCTGTAAAATCAATGTTTTTAAAGATTGCACATACTGTATAAGGTCTTACATTATTTACACTTTCATCTACAATTACTTCATAATTTTCATCTTTTTCTACAACAATATTTTTATTTTCTTTTCCTATATAGGCTTTTAATGCTCTTAATAAACCATATGCGTGAAAGCAATCACTTCTATCATGAGTAACATCTATTTTGAATTCTTCTTCATTTTCTTCATCTATTTCAAATCCAAATTTGAATAATATTTCTTCTAATTCTTGAGATGATAAGTTTAATTCTTTTAATTTATCTTTTGAAAAATTTACCATTACCATTTTTTACACCGTTTTTTATGTTTTTTTATTGTTTTTTATTGTTTTTTATTAATTTTTATTATTTTTTATTGATTTTCCCTATAATTTCTTATAAAATCAACATCAGTTTGAGTTCCTATTAACTTTCTAATATCTTTTATAGAATGTTTCATCATTGCAAGTCTTTCAAGTCCTAAACCCCAAGCAATTACTGGAACATTTATTCCATAAGGTGCTAATGATTCTGGTCTAAAAATACCTGAATTAATTAACTCTACCCATCTTCCTAATTCTTCAAAATAACCATAAGCTTCTAAACTTGGTTCTGTGTAAGGATTATATGTTGGTTTAAATCTTATTTTTGTTACACCCATATGAGCATAGAATTCTTTTATTGCTCCCATTAAATGCTTAATAGTTAATCCTTCACCAATAATAAATCCTTCAACTTGATGAAATTCTGGTAAGTTCTTCCATGAAATTGTTTCATTTCTAAAAACTCTTCCTATGTAAAAATATTTACCTGGAATTGTAATTTTATTTTTTCCAAAATGTCTATAAGAGTTTGCTGTTGTGTGAGTTCTTAATAAAGATTTCATTGCAATTTCTGGATCCCATTTATAACCATAACCTGTTGAACCTGTGTTTCCTCCATTTTCATGAACATCTTTAATTTTATTAATTAAATCTTTATCATTTGGTAAATTTGATTTGTATGGTAAATAAAATGTATCTTGAACCTCTCTTGCAGGATGATCTTGTGGAATCCACATTGAATCCATACACCAAAAAGAACTTTCCATCCAAACAGAATTCTCCATTTCCTTAAATCCCATTTTTAAAAAAATTGACTTTACATCATTTACAACTTGTGTCATTGGATGTAAACTTCCACCATAAACACTTGGAACTTTTGATGTTAAATCATATATTTTAAAATCTTTTCCTTTATAATCTTTTGATTGAAGCATTTCTTTTGTTAAACTTCCTATTAATTCTTTATCAAAATATGAATTTTTTATAACTTCTTTTCCTAAATCTGTAATAGTAATAATATTAGACTTTACTTCTTCTTTTTTTACTATTTTTGGTCTTTTAAATAAATTATCAAAAGCAAATTGTTCTTCTGGTTGTAAATCTTCGATTTTTTTAGGAAAATTTGATTTTATAAATTTATATTCTAATGAGTCATTTTTTAGATATTCTAAACCATTTTTAGTTATTTCAAAAACTTGACTTTCACCATCTTGTTTCATTTCCATTAATCCTTTTTTCTTTAATGTACCTATTGAAACTCCTATTTCTTGTTGATTTAAACCTTTATTAATTAATTCTTCTTTTGTTAAAGATTTTTCTTTAATAAATTTTAGAAAATTTTCTTCTGGAAGTCCATTTTTATTAAAAATAACTCCATTTTCATCTAAATTTATTTGAAAAAATGACGATTTTTCTGATGTAACTAGATTTTTATTACTTAACCAAAGAATTGCTCTTTGAACTTTTGCTTGATTTTCATCTCCAATTAAATCTTTTATTTCATAAGATTGATTTGTTTTAAAATTTTTTAATACAAGTTTTTCATCTTCTGATAAAGATTTTGTAATTTTTGTGATATTATCCATTATTTTCACCAATTTAATTTTTGTATTAATATAATATTATTTTAATTATTTTTTTATAAATGTTTATGTTTTTTATACTTTTTTTATTATATTTTGTTTGTTATCCTATTTTTTAAATATTTAATATTTTTTAAATATTTTTTATTATTTTATTTCGATATTTAGTTATTGTCTTATTTTTATTAATTATTTTTTATTGATTACTTTTAATTAATTATTAATTTTACTGTTTTCTTCTGTTTCTTTATCTTCTTTATTTGTTTTATTTGTCTTATTTATTTTATTAGTTTTATTAGTTTTATTAGTTTTATTTTGAAATTTAATAACTGATTTTTTAAATTTTTCAAACGGAACATAATAAAATTCTTCGTTGTATTCAACTATTTTAATAGGAGAATCTTCAAAAGTAAAAATTTTTTTATAAGGATTTTTAATAGAAATTACTTCATTAGTATTTTCATTAAAAACTTCTACTGGATTAATATTCATTATGTTCATTTTTGCAATATAATCTTTTATATCTAGTTTTACGAAATTTAAATTTTCATAATTTTCCATTTTTACTTCTCTATTTTTTAACAAATCTATAAATTTATAATATTCGTTTTTTTGTTCAACAAATAAAAGAATTCTATCTTCATCTAAATCTTCAATATAATCTCCTATGATTAACAAAGGAGCTTTTATTGATGCTGTATGTCTAAAAACTTGTTTTGTTGTTTGCTTATCTTCTGTATACAAAGTATAAGATCTAACACACTTTACTCCAAACTCATTTTCTACTTTTTTAACAATATAATCTAAAATTTGATTATCTGGAAAATACAAATCTACACCATTTTCCATATTCATTTCTTTTACAACTCTATGACCTGCTTTTAATGCAACTTTTTTTGCAAAGTCAACCATTTTCTCATAAGTTTCTTTTGTATTAATATTTCTATATTTATCAGCCTTATATCTCATTTTTAATATAGATTCAAAGTAGTTTCCATACAATTTTTTACATTTAGGACATATAGAATACAAAATACTAACTTGACCTTGAGTTTGATCTTCATCGATAAAAGAATCAAAAATTTTCTTAGATTTTTTATCCATTTTTTTATATATCATTTTTGGATCAAAATCTGCATTTTTCATTTTATTTAAATCAAATCCACTTTCTTTTGCAAATTTCTCAAACAAATCCCTTTTCATTGCTTTTATTGATAAATTAAAATTAAAACTAATCATTCTATTATTTTTTTTATTTAATAAAATATCAACTGGTTCTAACTCATAAAAAAATTCAAAAACTTCATAATCATTAGATAATTCAACTTGATCTACTAATTTTTCTTCTAATATTTTTGTGAAAAAATCATTTATTATTTTTTTTGATGTTTTCAATTCTTTTTCATCATCTTGAGTAATTCTTTTAGGATTAATTTCTTCAATTTTTTCAATTTTTTTTAACAATCTCTTAATTTTACTATTATCAACAAATCCTTTCTTATCTTTTTGAGCAAGGCAACTAAAACAAAGTTCTATTTTTATTGGTTTAACCTTTTTAATAATAGGATTACTTTTTTTTATACATTTTATACAAAAATTTTCATCATATTTTATTTTTTTTCCAAGGAATTCAATTTCAGTAATTTCCGATTTACATTCTAAGCATTTCATAACTTAAAAGAATATTTTTTAAGTATAAAAACTTATACTATTAATTTTTAAGTAATATTATAAAAGATTTATTATAACATTTTATTTGTTTTATTTTAATTTACATTAATTTATATTAATTTTTTGTATTAAAAAATTAAAGAAATATATAGAATTTTAAGATTTTTTTATGTTTTTTAATAAAATTTAAAAAAAATACTATAAATTAAAAAAAATATAAATGATATAATAATATAAATACAAAATATATAATATAATAATATAATAATATAATAATATAAAGAAATTAATAAAAATATTAATAATATAAATATTAATAATATTAATTGATAATTAAACATTTGATAAAACATAATAATAAAATAAATATAATTAACAATATAATATTAAGAATAAAACAATTAAAAATAATAAAAGAATTAAAATTATAACATTTAAAAAAGAAAAAAACATAATATTTATCTAATAAACTCATTATGTCCAAATTGAATTATATAATCAAAATTATATTCTTTTAATTCAAATGGATAATCACAAGCACCAAAACAACTTCCTAAATATATAAAAAATATTGTATTTTTACAATTTTCTTCAAAATTTTTTAATATTTCATTTGATTTTGGTTTTAATCCATCTGGAAATTGTAAACAAACTAATTTAAAATTATTTTTATTTATTTTATCAAAATACTTTTCATAATCAATTAATGGTTTCATGTTAAAAGAAAATACATTGTTTATTATATATATTTCTTTTTTGTTTTTTTTATTTATAAATATACATAATAAATTAAATTTTCAATAATTAAAATAAAGAAATTATAATTTTATTAGAAAAATAGTATATTTTTTTATAAATTTAATAAAAAAAAGAACACACCTTAATTTCGTGTGGAAACTAAAAATAAAAAAATCTCTCAAAAAAAATTTATAAATCATAGTTATTATCATTGTTAATAATAATAGTTGTAGTAATAGTAATTATAATATATTTATCATTATTATTATTATTATTATTATTATTATTATTATTATTATTAGTAGTAGTAGTAGTAGTAGTAGTAGTAGTAGTAATAGTAGTAGTAGTAATAGTAGTAGTAGTAATAGTAGTAGTAGTAGTAGTAATAGTAGTAGTAGTAATAGTAGTAGTAGTAATAGTAATAGTTGTGGTAATAATATTAATAGATTTATTAGATCATTATTTTTATTTTTTATTATTTTTATTTTTTTAATTGTTATTTTATACAATAATAATAATTATTATTATTATTACATTTTTTAAATTTCTTTTTTAAATTTCTTTTTTAATTTCTTTTTTAATTTCTTTTTTAAAGTTTTTTTTAAAGTTTTAAATGTATTATTATTATTATTAACAATTGTTAATTATATATATATATATAATAATAAAAACAAAAATAATAATATAATAATATAATAATAAAATAATAAAATAATAAAATAATAAAATAATAAAACAATAAAATAATAAAAAATAATAAATAAAATTACAAAACAATAAAATAATAAAAAATAATAAATAAAATTACAAAACAATAAAATTATGATTAATAATAAAAAAATAAAATAATAAAATTATGATTAATAATAAAAAAATAAAATAATAAAAAAAATAAAATAACATAAATAAAAAAAACATTGATAAAAAAATTAAAATTATAATTAATAATAAAAAGATATTAGATTTATATTAAAAATAACAATTTTTATTTTTTCTTTTAATTTATGATTTATTTTTATTTATTTTTAAATTTTTATATGATTTATATTTTATATTTATTATTATATTTATTATTATATTTATTATTATTATTATTATTATTATTATTATTATTATTATTATTATTAAATTTCTTTTTTATTTTGATATGATTTATTTATAATGTTTCATAGTATTTTCATAGTATTTTATTGTTATTTTAATATTCTATAATTTATTTTATAATTAGAAAACTTAATATGTTAATATAATGGATTTTATTAAAAATTTTTTTTAGGATTTGATATAAATTTGGTTTCCACTCGAAATGAAGGGGACTATAATAAATAACACAATTAATATTTTATATTATTTATAAAATAATAATTATAGTAACAATAATAATTTAGTATAATAATATAAATAACATAAATAATTAAATAATAAATAAGAAATATATTAAAAATATAATAAATAAGAAATATATTAAAAATATAATAAATAAGAAATATATTAAAAATATAATAAATAAATATTTAATTAATAAAAAATCTAATCAATAAACAGTTAAATAAATATTAATCTATTAAATCATTTAAAAATTGTAGAAGTCTCAATATACCATAAATAAATATCTAACCTATTTAAATCCATTTCTATTTCCTTTGGTAAATAACTTAATAATTCTTCTAATTTTTTTTCAATTTTTAAATAATCATCTTTTTTTATTGTTTTAGAATTTGGTTTATTAATAATATTGTTTTCAACTAAGATATCAACTATATGAAAATCTATTATAGAATAATCTTTAAAACCTATATTTCTTAAAAGATGAGAAGATTCTTTAAATCCAAGTCCTTTAATGTTTTTTACTAAAAACTCTCTTTTTTCTTCTTTATTTAATTTGTTATCAAAAATAATGTCTTTTATATTATCTTTATATTTTCTTGCTTCAACAATATATTCAGATCTTTTATTTGGATATCTATAACCTAATTCTTTTAATTTTAAAGATAATTCTTCTTGTGTAAGTAAAATAAATCCATTTCCTATTTTTTCTTGTATTTCTATTGCTTTTTTTGCATTATAATTTGCAGTCAAAAGACAAAAACATAATTCAATAAAAATTTCATTATTTGTTACATCTTTTTTTTGAAAATATTGAAAATCATCATATCTTTTATTTATTTTATTTCTTATTTCTATATTATTATAAGTGTTTTTTATTTTTTCAATTAATTTATTTTCAATTAAATTCTTGTTAATAATTATCACCATACTTTTTTGTTTTTTATATTTTATATTTTGTTTTTTATTTTTTTATATTTTATTTTCCATATTTTATTTTTTGTATCTTATATTATTATGTTATTATCATTATTATTACATATTATTATTACATTCTAATGTTTTTAATGATTTTATTAATTAATATTTTTTCATTAATTTATACGTTAATTTTTTGGTATTCCACTTTTAGGCCATTTATTTAATTTTTCTACAAGATTATTCATTGTATAATCATAAAAAGAATAGGCAACATCTATTGTATTTAAAATTAAACCAAGCGGACTAGGACCTAAAAATCCACCAACAATTCCAGGGATAGCCATAATCCATGACATTTTTTTATTATTATCTTGATATAATTTGTAAATTCCATCAACATTTGAATAACAATAAGAATTCTCATCAACATTTAAAAGACTAACATCTATTGAATTAGTTTTTTCATTAATATTATTAGAAATATCAGAACCAATATTGCATCTTTTTATTATATTATATTTTTTAAGTTCATCATAATTTAAATGTGAACAATTATAATATACTAATTTATTTTCATCAAAATAATCAAAAGCAAAATCAAAAAGATCATATTTTGCAACAATATTAAAAACATTTTTTAAATTTTCTAAATTAAATTTTTTATTATTTTCACTTATTTTTGTAAAATCTATGATTTGTTCTTCAAAATTATCCAATATAAAAATAGTTTCTAATAGAGTTGGATATTTATAATAATTAGGGAGATTGCCAGAATTATCATTAATATTTTGATCATAATTTTTATTATTTCCAAAAATAAAATTATAGTATTTATTTTTGTTATTTGAATTTTGAATATTTACTTGATTATTTCTTAAAATTTCAACAATATTAAAAGTTTCAAAATATGATGTGTAATAAGTATGATTAAAATTATTATCTTCATTATATATTATATCATAAACATAATAATCTTGATAAATATTAAGATCAATATCTTTTTTATAATTATTTAAAAAATCATTAAAATCTTTTTCATTTAAAAGATATTTATTAATATCAGAAAAATCAATATTTGCTAAATCCTCTTTAAATTCATTTTTTGAAATATTTAAAATAATAGGAATATATTTTTTGTTTTCATTATTATAAAAATATTTTAAGTTATTATATTCTCTAATATCTGTTTGAATTTTTGCTGTTGCACTATTACTAAAATTAAAATAAAAAGTAGGTAGATTGTATTTTGAATAGTAATCATTTTTCAAAAAATAAGAAAAATTAATATTTTGGATTTGAATTATAACATTATAATTAAAATCATCATTATCATCATAAACATAATTATTTAAATTATGAATTATATTAAAAGAATTATCTTCATTTAAAAATTTAAAGTTATTATTATTATTATTATTATTAACATTATTATAAAGTGAATCTAGAACAATGTTATAATACATTTCATCAGGCAATAAATTATTCTTAGAATTTAAGAAATAAAAAGAACTATATTCCATATTTCTATCAAATAACATATATAAAAAATTTGAAATTATACTTGAATCTACTTCATTTATTAATACAATTTGTTTCATTAAATTTGTGTATTTATTTTTTATATCATCATTTGTCAATAAATTAGATTCTATTTCTATTTTTTTTTCTTCATTTGATTTATATTCAAAATCTTTTTTTTCACAAATTTCTGTTAAAGAACTAGTATCTCCTTCTAATGTGTATCCGTTGTAAATAAAATCAAAAGCTTCATACTTACATTGAACACTGTCATTTCTTTTGAAAATTAAATCAGTTTTACAAGGTGATACTAAATAAAATGATTCAAAAACATCATTACTTTTTTTTAATCTTAATAAAGAATTATTAAAATTTGTTAATTCTAAGGGAGAAAAATATTCAAGTTGATCAAATGAATAATAATTATCTTTATTGTAAAGACTAATTGTATCAATTGAGTTCATTTGATTTGGTAAATATAGTGCATTTTGTTCTTCAAAATAATTAAAAAAAATTCTTCCAATTGATTTTTTTAGATTTGTCGATGCATATGCAACACAATAATCAGCAAATAAGATATTATTAACTTCATTTAAATTATTTATACCAGTTTTTTCCTTTATAAAATTTGTAAAAATGTTATCATTATCATTTTTTAAATTGTTTTTATACGAATCAATATTTTTATTTATTTCTGAATTACTAACAATATCCAAAGGATTTAAATCGTAGATTTCTTCAGAAAAAGCATCTATTATTAAATCTTTACAACTATTAAAAGCATATAATTCAAAAGCACTTCCTCCAATTATTTTTATTGCATCTCTTGTTGTAGCATCACCAAAAATAAAGGAATTAGTTTTGTCAAAGATTTTTTTAAAAAAACCATGAGGAAGATTTGATAATACAGTATCGTAAAAATTGTTATCTGAAACAAAAGCATCAACGAATTTTGTCATTCTTGTTGTGTCCATAGAATTAAAAATTGTTTTTTTAAAAAGGTATTCTACGTCATCAATATTTTTCATAGATAATTCTTTAATAACATTATCATAATTAGATAATAATTCTGTTGATTCAAGTATTCTTTTTTTAGTAGCATCACTTACAACAATATTTTTTGCAATATTTTCAAATAAATCAGCATCTTGAATTACACTTAACGCATCTTGTTCTAATATATCTTCTAATGAAATTTTTCCATCTAAATAATCATTTAGTGTATCAAAAACATCATCAATATTATCATTATTTATTAAAGGAAAATCACTACCATATTTTTTTATAAAATCCATCTTTTTTGCAGGATCTATTGTTGCAACTAAGTTTATATTAGAAGTTGGTTGAATTTTTACAATTTTCGATGTATCTAAAGTTTCTGATGCACTTTTTATTGTTGCTTCATTATTTATTAATGCATTTTTAAATCTTATAGGATCATAATATTCAGTTTTCACAAATTGTCCTGTAGAAGAATGTGCAAGTCCATCAGTTCTTCTAATTTTATCAAAAACATCTCCAGTTGTTTCATAAAATTCACCTGCTGCTTCAACAATTATTGTATCAGTATTTGAAAATCTTACAACATTATCATTATTTATTACTCTTATAACTTGAGATTGAGATTGAAAATTTTTCGTGTTAATTTTTTTAATTTTATTTAAAAAGATATCTTGAATAGCATCATTTTTTATATTATTTTTTGATAATTTTGCGAAATTATGTTCTAAAATTAATTGAACGATATCTTCACTAAATTTTCCATCATTTATAAATTCTGATAAAAATTCTGAAGTTTCTGCGAATAATTTCTCAAATTCAAGATTTTTAAATTGAATATCAGTACTTGTTAGAGCACTTCCTCCTTTTAATATATTATAATTTTGTGTTAAAACATTTTTCATAGTATCTGAATTTTTTATAGTTGTTTTAATTAAATCATCAACATTTTCAACATTTTTTCCAAAAAGATCTGGAGCCATTTCTGAAAATATATTTCTTAAAACTTCCATTTCATTTTCTGTAAAATCATTACTATTTGCAACAATTTTTTTCATTATATTATCTGTTGAATCAGTACCTTCTTGCATAATTTTTCTAATACTTGAATATTCATTAAAATTAGCAAAGGCTTCTCTCATCATATTTAATAGTGAAATTGTTTTTTTATCAGTATTTTTAGAAATAGCCAAAGCCATTACATTTGAAAATAAAGTTTTTGCAAAACTTTTCTTTTTTGTAGAAGCACTAAGTTCAAAAGCATATTGTAATTCAACATTTTTTAAAATATCTGGTTCAACATTATTGGTTTTAATATTGTTATAAAGATTTTTTAATTTTGTTTCATCAGTTATATCACGATTCATTTTTCTTAATTCATAAATAAAATCCTCAGGAGTATCAACACTATTTACAATTTTTTTTGTTTCTTTATAATATTTTATTAAATCATCATCTAAAAATAAATATGAAATTTTTTCTCCAGGAATAGCAGAGTTATATTTTAAAATGTCAGGAACGAAATTTTTTAAAAAAACAGTTACTGTATTTCCTTTATTTGCATCAACAAAAGCAATTGAACTTAATTTTTTTGTTAATTTCATTGTCAATTCTGAGTTTGTCTTTGAAATAAATTTTAAAAAATCAGAAGTAGTATCTATAACTTGAACAAAATTTAATGCCATATATGCTATATTTATAATTTTTTTAGTAACAATTCCTTCTTTTAAAAAAGAAGATTGTAGATTTTTTATTTCTAATTCAGGTAAATTTCCAAATGTTATATATCTTGTTGGTAAAGGATTAATTTCTTTATATTTTTTTATTATATCATCTTTTTTTGCTGCATCATCATTATAAAGGCACATTTTATTTAATTCTATTGTTGTTATTTCATTTTTTTCTTCTTTTTCTATTGCTTCCTTACAAGAATATATTAATTGATTTTTTTGAGTACATTTTTGAAATTCATTTGAATTTCTTTGATAAGCATATGGCAAACAATCATTATAATTTTCGTTCCTCAAATCTATCTGATTATATTCTTCAATAAATGTTTCAAGTTCATCTTCTAAATAAAAATTTTCTACATAACATTTTTCATTGTTACACGAAATAATAGTATCATCAATTTTAAAACAATTTTCATATCCATCAGCACAATTTTGCTTATAGCTTTTAAAAATTTTAGAAATCTCTTCAGAATATTCAATATTAGAAAGGTATTGTGTGGCGATATAAATCTTTAAAGCATCTTTTCTTTCTTCTAAATCAAAAGCAGGAATTTTTAGATTTTCTGATTGAGAATAATTAATTGTTTCATTCATTTTTTCGTTGAAATCAAAAACATCAGTAAGATTTGATAAGATAAGATAAGAACTTAATCCAATTGTTAGTAACATTAGAACTGCTCCAATAATAGGAGAAAAAACTCCTTTTTTGTTTTTTGTTACAGATTTTGTTACAGATTTGTTTTTTGTATTTATTATATTTTTTTTATTCATTTGTTACACATTTTTTTATTTGTTATGTTATTTTTTTTATATTGTTTTTTTATATTATTTTTTTTATATTATTTTTTTTATATTATTTTTAAAAATTTTATAATTTAAGGTATGTTTTTAATTATTATTTTACCTATATTATATATGATATTTATATATGATATTTTTATAATATTATTTTTTTATAATTATATAAATCTTTTTTATGTGCAACAAAAAATAAAAAAACAATAACTACTTGATAGTTTAACATTATATTTATTAAAAGTAAAAATGAAAAAATTAATGAGTTAAATGAATTTTAAAAAAACAACACTTTTTTTTAGTATATTTTTTACTTTTATATTTCTTTTTGCAAATGTAAGTGCTCTTTTTGTTAGTCTTCAAGATAATAGAACGTATAGTAATATTGATGAATTATGTTCAAGTGGTATAATAAATGAAAATGTTCTAACTAATTTTGTGGTAGATGAAACAGATTTATCAAATCTTGATTTGTGTGGAAATTATGATATATATCATAATAAAGATATTTTTTCTTTGTTTTTTATAGAAGAAAATATTGATTTTATGAATTTTAGAGGTTATACATCCATTCAAAATGTAAATAATATAATAAAAGGATCTGAAACAAATTTATCTTTATCAACCTTAAAAGGTATCGAAACACATGATACTGTTGGTCAAACAATAAATCGAAAATTATTTTTAAATTCAACAGAAGCAAATTATTTTACTGGAGATTATATGGATTGTTTTGTTTATTATAATTATAGTGGAGTGTCTAATAATCAATCTCTATCATCAATATTATCAGAATATGGTTTTTTAGCAGCAAGTTCAAGTAATGCAATACAAAAAGGTGTTTGTCAAAATTTAAGCAATATTTATTTTTTAGATAAATTAGTTAAATTATATTATTTTGATAATTTTAAATCAGGTTCTAATTTTCAATATGAAAATTTAACATATACAACAGACTTAAATTTTCAATCATCAGATTCATGCATAGTTAAATTGTTTTTAAAAAATATTCAAGGTAATGTTATAAACCTTTCTAATTTTTCTTTAGAAGGAGGTTATCCTATACCTCAAAAAAAATATAATGGGGTATATGATTATTTTGAAATAACAAAAGAATCTTCAGAAAATCCAAGTTTTACTATTAAACATTATGGTTATATTGTTGGAAGTAAAACTATAAATGATTGTGAAGAAGATCAATATTATACATTAAGTGAAATGTCAAATATTAATATTAGCTTAAATTTTCATTATAATAATGTTCCAAAACCAATAAGTGGATATGTATATACAGATTTCAATTTAACTCATAATTCATTTACTGATCAAAATAAAATACCAATAAACAATGTTTATTTTAAAAAATGTGTTCATGGTAGTAGCGATATTTCATCAAGAATTCACTTGGTACCAAGTGGTTATGATGTTGATTCTAAAAATTGTGTTTGTGATGGAAATAATTATAATTGCACATTTAATTTAGAAGAAAAATCATATAAAGTTTTTTTTAAATTACTTGATAAAGAAAATAATGAAATTAAAAATTTTTTAATAAATGCAACAATAACAAAAATTAGTAATTCAATTAATCAATCAATTTTTAATAAAAAAACAGGAGAAAATTTAAAATCAGATTTGGAAGGTTTTGATTTTATATCAAAACCTGATGGTTTTAAAATAAATGGTACTGTTTATGGTCCATATAATTATAATAAAACTTTTTCAAATATAATTAGTACAAAAATAGGTGATAATTATTATTTTGAACATAATTTAACTGACTATCCAATGGATTGTGATAATTTTGGAATTAAAACAGGTTATATAACAAAAGTTTGTGGGGATAATGAAAGGTGTACACAAAATATTTATAATGGAGAAGTCGGATGTTGTTACTCTTTATATCCTTTATTTCAATCAAATCATTTATGTATAGATACATCAAATACACAAAGTGATATTGATAGTGATGGAAGAGTTGACTCGTTAGATGCTTGTCCAACAGAAAAAGCAATTCAAGATGCATCACAATTAAGTCTTAATGAAAATTGTAATGATGAAATTGATAACAATTGTAATGGTTTAGTTGATAGTGCTGATCCTTTTTGTGATTCTTCTATTAGATGTGAGGATAATTGTTCCATTAATATCTATGGATTTATAGATCCAAGATGTAACAATCAACCAACCAATTGGGGTAAAGATATTGGTAATCAAGTTGCGTATTCTTTAATTGATTCATCATCAAAAGTTTGTTGTTTAAATCCAGTTCTTTGTAGAATTGGAGAAATAGAAAACAAATATTATTGTGGTCAATGTCCTGTTTCTTATGGAGAGACTATAGAAGAAAATACACTTGCAAAATGTACAGATGGATCAGATAATGATGGAAATGGTTTAGTTGATGCGTGTGATCGGGGATGTAGATCTTTTTTTGAAGATTTAGTAATTAATCAAGGTAAAACATATGAAGATTACATTTTAAATAATATAGTAAACGTTGGAATAAATTTTAGTAAATTATATGATACTCCAGGAGATTTAAAAGATAATAATTGTAACGGATATATAGACGAAGCATTTTTCACAGTAGATTTTAATATAAAAGATAATTCATCTTTAAATCAATTAGAAAATGTAAAAATATCATTAGGTGATTCTTTTCCAAAAACAATCGAAATGACTAATGCAGTAGGAATTGCAAAATTTTATTTTCAAGAAAATCCAAATGAAAAAAAATATGAAATAACAAAACAATTAAATGAAGACGATAAATATTATCAAAAAATAAATGGAACAATTAATTGCGATTTTTCAGGAACAAAAAGATATTGTGAGATTAATGAATCTTTAGAATTAAAATCATACAAATCAATAAATTTACAAATAAATGATAGTTCTAATGGTAAAAAAATTTCTTATGTTTCTGTAACATGTAATGAAAGTCAAAAAACTTTTAAAGCAGATGGTCAAGGAAGTGTTATAATTTATAGCATGATAGATAATCCAAGTTGTATTTTCTCACATAGTCAGTATTTAACATATAAAAGTGTAGTTTCAAATAGCATACAAATAAATTTAACTCCAAAAAATAATATAGAAATAAAATTATTTACAAAAGATGAATTCGTTGAACATATAAATTATGAAAAATTAAATTATTTAGAAATAAAACTACCTTTCGTAGATGATTTTAATGTTACAATTTATTATCAAGGTTCTAAAACAATAAGTTTTTATAACAAAAAAGAGGTAAATATTTCATTATTAGAATTTGCAGGAGAAGAAATAGAAGTTAAAGTTCAAACATATACAGGTGCATATAAGAATGCTTCTGTTTTTGTTTCACCAATAGCTTGTATGAAGGGAAAAAGTATTTATATAAAAGAAAATAAAATTTATAAATGTGATAGTTTAGATATAGATAAACTTTTATTATTAAGATTTAATCAAGCAGATATTATTTATAAAGATCCAGCATTAAAAAATTTAGAATTACAACAAACTAATCTAATTTCTACATATGGTAATTTAGGATCTCTTCTAAGAATTTCTAATGAAGATAAAATTTTAATAGGACAGTTAGCAGATTCTTGTTCTGAAAATCAAAAACCAGTAATTTCAGGAAATGATGGATACTGTGTTGACTTAGGAGAATGTTATAAAGGAACATTTTTCTTAAAAGTTTTATCTTATTTTAAATTTTTTAATAATTTAACTCCAGCAAGTTATTGTTATTATGATACTGATAAAAAGACAAACTTTGAAGCCTATAAATCCTGTGAGGCAGTTAATTCTTGTTATTCATATAATTCTAAAACAGCTTGTGAAAAAAATTCATGCTCAATAAATTTAGATGAAGAAAACACAGGATGTAGGTGGAATGATTTTGATATTTTTTCAACAACTTATGGAAGTTGTGTTCCAAATTATAATGATACAGAATTCAAATATGATAATTTTAATTGTTCTTATGATTTAACAAATAATACATTTTTATTTTTTGAATCTGTAGATAATTTTAATTTTAGTTTTAAAAATCTATCTTATGATATATGTAAAATAAAAGGAAATACTCAAAATCAAATATTAAATGATACTTGTTATTTTACTTATGGAAGTTCTTCAGATAAAGAATGTGTTAATAGAAACGATAGAAATTGTCAAGTTTATAGAACTAAAGAAGATTGTGTTGGTTCAAATAATATTTCAGTTAGTTATAATATAAATTCAAAGTCTTATGTAACAAGATCAAATGATTCATCAGGTTATGGATGGTGTTCTTGGGATGAAACAAATAATGTGTGTATAAAAGATATTGACGAAGATGGAAAAGATGATTGTAGTATTTTTTCAGTCAGTCAAAATAAAAATAATGATTGTTACAATAATTTAGAATGGCCAAATATAACAATAGAATCATCAGATGTAATTTCAAATAGATTATTTATTTTTAGATTTTCAAATTCAAATAATTATTTTAATAAATTTGTTAAAAAAGATGAATCAAAATTTTATTTATATTTTAATAATAAAAACCTAATAATAAATGATATGTTTAATGTTTCAAAACCATCAACATATTCTAATAATGTTTCAATACCTTTTGATGTTTTTAGAGAAGACACTTTACATAATCTTCCAATTCAAAACACAAATATATTTATATTACAAGGTGATTGGATTCAAACAAATGTTGGAAATGGTTATCATAATATGAGTTATATTTTTGTTGATAAAACAAAAGGAATAGAAGGACAAAAAGATAAATTAGTTTATGTAGATTCTTATGATTTTGATGAAAATAGACTTAGAGTAAAACCATTTGTAAAAGAAATGCAAGAAGAAAATTTTATTCCAATTATTAAATTAGCATTAAATATTACTTTAGATATATCTAATGAAACTTATTTAATGTGTACTTTTGATTTAAAAAATAAAACATCCTCAACATTTGATAAAAATAATTATTTTTCCAAAAATAATGACTTCATATCAAACGAAGATGAAAGTGCAATCATTGAAATCTATAGAGATGAAAGAATAAAAGAAATTGATTTATGGAAAAAAGTAAATCAAACACAAAATATATTAAATATGACTAATAAAAACAATTATAGTTTCACAACAGAAATTTTAGAAAATGGAAATTATACATTACAAGCAAATTGTGTTGATGCAACAGGAGTTTATAGAAATATAACAAAAAACATTACAATAGATGATGATTTTTATTTTTCAACAATAGAACCATTTGGTCCAATAATTACAAGAAATAAAGAAATTTTTAATTTAACATTGTCAGTACCTTTTGATTCTACATGTTCAATAAATCAATTAGATCAATTTTTATCAATTAAAAAATATAATATAACAGTTACACTAAATAGTTCAGATAAAAATTTTGGGTTTAATTTTACATCTTTAAATTTAACATATTTAAATAATTTTATTGATAATTTAATATGGTTAGAAATCGATTGTAATATGACAACGCCATTTTTTTATAAATATAATATAACAGTTCCTATTATTTATGATGATGAAAAACCAGAAATTAAGGTATATTATTATGAACAAGATATAACTCATTTAAGTTCGTATGATATAACAGAAAAAACAAGTTCATCAAATTTTCATTTTGTTATAAAAGATAAAGATTTTGTTATAAATCAAACAATTCTTGATGATAAAGGAATAAATGAAACTTTACTTAACTATTATAAACAATTAAGAGGATATTATGATTTAAATTTTGATTTTTCACAATTTATGAATCAAAAAACAGGAGAATCTTCAATTAAGACGTATTCTTATTTTAATTCAATATTATTAGATAATTCAATAAACAAAATAACACCAACACAAAACCAACAACAAAATGATATTGATGGAAATTATTCATATTATAATTATACATATAATACAGATGAATATTCAATATTAAGATTTAAAATTGAAGATAATTCAGGGAATGTATTTTACAAAAATTTTACAATTATAAAAGACACACAAGCACCTGAATTATTAAGTTTAGAAGGAAACAATATAAAAAAAATAGGAAATGATATATATTACAATTCTAACAATACAAATATTAATATAAATTATTTAGATTATTTTTCAAAAAATGATGGTGATTTATCTAATTTAAATAACTATAATGGAAGCGTTCAATTTATGTTCGATTTAAATTTCATAGATTTAACAAGAAAAATGTTAAAAAAAGCAGGTAGTTCGTTCTTTCAAGAATTTAATTTTTCAAATAATAATTTTAAATTAAGATATAATTTTGATTCTATATTATCAAAACATTATTTAATTTTAGAACATAATGCTCAAGAATTATTAAGACAAAATATATCAGTTCTAAGTGATAATATGTCAACACCAATATCTGAATATTCTCATTTATTAAATTTAAGTGTTTTTGCATATAAAACAATTTATGGAAATTATAATTATACAGTTTTTTATAACAATTCAAATAATAATGTTAGTTTTATATTAAATAATCATAATTTAGTTAATTACTCAAATCTATATTCAGTTCCATTAAAACTAGATAATTTTTATCTATTTGTTGAAGATTTACAACGAAAATCCTTTAATTTATCAATTAGAGATCAAAATAATAATCTTTTATGGTCTTATGATCAATCAGTAAATAAAGCATTAAGAAATACAATTCCAAATATACAAATATCATTTGAAAAGAAAGATAATTTGTTGTTCTTTATTTGTGATAATGCAAGTAATTGTAATAATTATACAATGAAATATGAAGACAGGGGACCAAGTTTTAATATAATCTACAATTTATTTAATACAACAAATGAAACATTGGTTAATTATTCAATATCAGATCTTCAAAGTTTTGATAATGTTAATATAGAATATGTTGAAATGAGATTGTACCAAAAGGGATATAATAATGGTTCGTCGCAATTGATATATTATCCTTCATATAGATTTAAAACAATTGACACATCAGATATAACTTTTAATCCATTAATTTTAGAAAGTTTTTATTCATCACAAGAATTAAACTTTGATGGATCAAATAACATAAATTATGAAGAAATAGTAAGTCCAAAGCATGTTAAATTTAATAATTATTATACTATAGAAATACCAGGATTTTCATCAAATCAATATTTGTATAATTTCTCAGAAATTAATAACAATAAAAAATTTAAATTATATGATGAATCAAAATTCTTATTTGAAGAGAAAAATAACAAATCATTTTTTTATGAAAATACAATAAGTGGTAATTTAACAATTAATTTTAATGCTGAAAATCTTTTTTATGCAATTCAATCTTTTAAATATGTAAATAATAATAGTGAAGAAAATCAAGTAAAAGTAGGAAATTTTACGATAAATCAAACGGGAGAATATTTGTTAGTAGGAGTTTTAAAAGATTCGTTTGGTGTAAAAGGATATGAAGTAAAAGAGTTTGAGTATAAAGATTTAGTATCTCCAAATATAAAACAAATTTTATTTGAGAATACAACTTTAATAAATGGTCTGAATGTTACAAATAGAAGTGTTGGTTTTAATATCACAATTCAAGAAAAAAATTTATTTAATGTTACAATAAAAATGAATAATAATGATTATGAAATAATTAATGATTGTGTAATAGTAAATTATCAAACTCATACAAGTGATGAATTCGGATTTAATTATCAATGTTATTATTCAACAATTCCACAATTAATAGGTCAAAACAATTTTACAATAAAAGTATATGATCAATTTGGAAATTATGATAATAGAACCTTTACTATATACAAAGATATAATGAAGCCAACGATAGATTTAATAAATTAATATATAACAAATATTTAATATTAGTAAATTAATAAAAAACTAAAAATAAAATATCAACACAACTAGAATATGATTATATAAATTTATAAAAAGAAAAAATAAAGTGAAATAAATGAATCAAATAAAAATAAAAAAAGAAAGAGTATTTTTTTTAATAGTATTAGTGTTATTTGTTTCAACAAATATATTTGCATTTGATGCTACATTTAATTATTCAGATAATATTTCATTAAATTTTAATTTAAAAGACATTGAATATTCCTTTAATATTACAAAAGTAAATATAACAATTTATAATAGTTCAAATAACATAATTTTTTCACAAGAAAATGAAAGTGAATCAATAAATTTTCATGATATAAGTATTCCAATATTTATTGAAAATCAATATAATCCATCTAAGGAATTATACACATTATCACCAGGAAGTTATACAGTTGAAATTTTTGGTTATGATTTTTTTAATAACATTAAAAATCAAAATTTTTCTTTTGAAATTTTAAAACCAGAATTTTTACAAAATGATTTTATTTTTGAAATCGATGATAATATAAAATATGCAACAAATTTTAGTATTGATATAAAAAATAAAAATAATATTCCATACAAAATAAATAAAATAGTATTAACGACTAATGATTATACAATAATAACACATTGTTCAATAAAAAATATAAGTTATTATAAAAATATACAAGAAAATTATGCAAGTGATCATGGTTATGAATATTTTTATTCAGGAATTCAAGATTTATACTGTGAAAATGCCCCATTTGAAGAGCAACATTTATTATCAAAATTTAAAAATGAAAAATTAAAATTATTATTAAATGTAACATCAGCATTTAGTCAAAATATTTTATTAATAAAAGATAATATTTCTTCAGATTTTAAATTAAAATTTGAAATTAATCCAATCAATTTTAATGAAACAAGTTGGAATGTAATTGGAAAAAATAAAGAAATGATTTTTGAAATAAAAACAAACAATGAGTTAGGAGGAAAAATAAATGATACAATTAATGAATTTAATGATGATGAATCAAGAGAATTTAGATTAAATGAAAATAATTTGTATGTTTATAATTCATTTTTTAATTTTTCGGATTATAAATTTTATTACACTTATGGGTTTAATTATCCAAATGAAAATCAAAGTATTTTATTTAATAAACCATATAATATTTCAGAATTAGAATACATAGATGAAAATTATTTTTCATCATTAAATCCAATTCCAATTTTCCAAACTAACCATGAAATTGTAAACAGATCAGGTTTAGGATATGTTTTTATAAATTACACAAAAAACAAAAGTGATAATTTAAGATTAATTCCAAAAATGGATAATGGTTATTATGATCCATTAATTTTTTATAATTTTGATATGGTTTATGATAATGTAAATCCAGAAATAAATATTACCAATATTAATGAAAGTTCTTTAATTGTTCAGTATGCAAATAAAAAGATATATGTAAGAATTGAAGATAAAAACATACCAAAATGTGATGATTTTGATTTCTTTCAAATGAGAATATATGCAAATGAGGAAATAATTATCAAGGAACCTTATAAAGTATTATTGAATCTTACAGATAAAAATGGTAATGAAGTAAGTAATTTTACTATTAATTTAACTGTTTCAAATATTGATAAAACGATTAATATACCAATAATAGAAGAATCAACTTCAGATTTAAGAGAATACTTAAATATTTTTGATTTTTCTAATGAAAATTTTCAAATTAATGGAATAATTTATGAAAATCCAGAAGAAAATTATTATAATTATACTTTTTCAGATATAATTAGTGAAAAAGTTGGTAATGATTATTACTTTAAAATACAAATGAATGATTATCCAATGAGTTGTGAAACTTTTGGAATTAGAACAGGTTATAATATTTCTAAGGTTTGTGGTTTAAATGAAGTATGTGGAAGTATTAATAATATTTATTATGGTGAAGATGAATGTTGTTATTCAAAAGATCCAGAATATGAATTAGAATACTTGTGCGTAACATTAGAGGATTCTGAAGATGATGAGGTAATATCTGAAGATTTTATAATACCAACACAAAATCCAAGAGAATTTCCAGAAGATAAATTTTTCACATGTAATAATGCAGAATTAAGAGAAGGTGAAGGTTTTCAAGATGGTGTATATTTAACTTTTAATTCGGATTTAGACGAAGATTTTACATATAATATTTCAGTTGTTGTTTTTGATAAAGGATATAACAGAAATGAAATAAATTATACAAATATAACAATATCAGAATTAGATTACAAATTTGAAATTAATAATAAAAATGATTTGAATGAAATATTTTTAGCAAAAAATTATTATGACAAATTTTATTTAAAGGAAGGTAAATTTAATGCATTAATAAGATATTCACAATCAAATAATCCAAAATACGAAGAAAATGATGCTGAAATAAATATAACAATAAAAAATTCATTAGGTTCAACAATAGAAAATCTAGAATGTTATTATATAAAACCTCCAACTACAGAAAAATATAATGAAGAAAACGATTTTTATTATAATGAAACTCTTCAAGAATTTATTAATGACGGTTTTATTTATGAATGTAATAATACAATTGCATTAAACGAAGGCAAATATTCAATAATTAAAAAAATATATAACTCATCAAATACATCACAAATTTACTCAGAAGATTATATATTGACAAATAATTTTTTAACAATAGATAAACAAAATCCAATAATTGACACAGAAAATTTAGGAAATAAAATTCAAAGAATAGAAAAAGAATTTTTTTACAAATTTAAAATATCAGATAATGAAGGATATAGTGTATCAGATATTCATTATGAATTAAAGAGAAAAGATGAATGTCAAATTTTATCAGATTTAGAAATTCAAGATGGTTATTATAAATTAAAAATAAAATGTGATAAAGAAAATATAGGAAATACAGATTTAATAATAAATGTAACAGATTATGCTGGAAACTTTAAAGCTGAAGAAATAGATCTTCAAGTTGCTGAATTAAAAATAATTCCAGAAATAAAAATTGATTCACAAAACTATGCATTAGATTCAAATAAAATTTATTTGTATAATTTTCAGGAAGTAAATTACTCAATAGAATTTCACCATAATCATGGTTTAAACTTAACAAATTTAGATTGTTCAATTTTTTATAAAAATAATGAAAATACACAAACAAGTTCATCAATAAATTCATCAAATTCAAAAATATTAACAATATATGATAATAAAAATATTCAAACAGTATCAGAATTAAAATATAGTTGCATTGCATATGATGAAAATCAAGAGCGTTATGATTTTGATATAGAATATGATTTTGATATATTTGGAATATATTCAATAAATTTATTATCAAACAAATTATTTTTAAATAAATTATTTGAATTTGAATTATATACAATTTCAGATATAAATTTATCAAGTTCAAAATTTAAATTATATTACTTAGAAGAAGAAATTAAGGATTTTGAATGTGTTTCATTTGGTTTTAATAAATATTTATGTAATTTAACATTATCATCAAACGATTTAAAAATTTATGAAAATATTTTAGATGGATTTAATTCAGATTCTTTACCAAAATTTGATTTAAAAGCTGAAATTGATTTTTACGATGAAGAAATTTACGATATAAAAGTTACAAAAAAAATTGATTGGGATTTTTATAAAACTCAAATTATTGATGATGAAGATATAATAATTCCATTAGAAAATATAACTGATATGAAGCATTTTTATTGTGATAAAAATTTAACTTGTGTTGAAGAAATTATCAATCTAGAAGATTATGAAAACGGATTCTATTTTTTAAATAGTTCTCAAAGAAATGAAATTGATGCATATTCGTTTTCTAATAATTCACTTATAGAATCTTTAATATTTTTAAAATCAAATAACTTATATAAAAATCCAATAGATTTAACAAATAAAAAAGAATGTAATTTTGAAGTATTGAAAGACAAATTAAATGATAATTCACAATATGGAAAATATATAATTTATAAAACAAATTGTGATCCTCAAATTAGTTTTAAATATGATTTCATTAATTATAATTATTTAGATGATATATATTATCTAAAATTAAATAGTTCTTCTCAAGAAGATGATTTTGTTCTTTCAATAATGATTGACGATATTATTTTTAATAAAGAAATAAAAAATTATAATTTAGGAGAAAATAAAGAAATTTACATATCCAGTAGTAATTCAAATTTATTAAAAAAAATTGATATTTTTGATTTGTTTTACAAAGATAATTCAATTAACAGATATTATGAAAAATCAAATAATAATTTTAAAAAATTAGAATTAAACTCAAGTTATGATAGTAT
>JAQUVJ010000015.1 GCA_028693395.1 Candidatus Nanoarchaeia archaeon
TAAAAATAATAAAAGAAAAAAAATTAAAAACAAAAAAATAAAATAATATAATCTATTTGTTTTAAAAAAAGATATAAAAAAAAAAAAAAAAAACTAGAGTATAATAATGATTAAAAAAAATAAAAATTAAACAAAAAAAATTAAAATTAAATAAAAAAAATTAAAAAGATAAAAAAATTAAGAAATAAAAAAACATAAGAAAATTAAAAAAATTAAAAAGAAAATTTAATTTAGTTTTCTATAAAAATATCTTGTATGTAAATATTCTTCTGCCTCTTTACTTCCTGGATGTTTTAAAAAATCATGATATAATTTTATAATATCAGGATTTTGATGAGACATTCTTAAATCGGATTCTTTATCTTTTTTAATTATATCTAATTTTCTCTTTTTTACATCCTGTAAACTATGTGGTTGAGGTTGTCCACCACCACCAATACATCCACCCGGACAAGCCATAACTTCTACAAAATCTAATTCCATTATTTCTTTTTCGTGTTTTATGAAATTTCCCATTCCGTTAACAATTCCAACTTTTATTATTGTTCCTGCAATATTCAAATCAAATCTTTTATAATCTTTTATGTGCTTTACTTCATTTATGCTTGGTTCTTCTAAGTCTTTGTCAACTAAAAAATTTGCTGTTCTTATTGCTGCTTCCATTACTCCTCCACTTTTTGCAAAAATTTCTCCAGCAGAAGAATAACCAAAGAAATCAACTTCGGTTTCTGGCATTTCTTTTAAATTAATACCTTCTTCATTTAATAAATGAATTAATTCTCTTGTTGTTATAACATTATCAACATTTACTATTCCGTCATTTTTCTGAATTGTTCTTTGAATTTCATCTTTTTTGGCAACACAAGGCATAATCGAAACTACTTTAATTTCTTTTGGATCTAAACCTATTTTTTTTGCTAAATATCCTTTAACTACAGCACCAACCATTTGATGTGGACTTTTACATGATGACAAATTTTTAATATAATCTTTTCTTTGAGTTTCAACAAAATTAATCCAAGCAGGACAACATGATGTAAACATCAACTCTTTTTTTCCTAATCTTTCAATTAATTCATTTGCTTCTTCCATAATTGTTAGATCTGCTCCAAAAGATGTATCTATAACATAATCAAATCCAATCATTTTTAAAGCGGAAACTAATTTTTTTGTTATTATTCTTTCTGGAATATTGTATTCATCTGAAAGACTAACTCTTATTGCCGGAGCAATTTGAGCAAATGTTATTATTTTTTTATTTGCAATAAATGATAAAACTTCTTTTCTGTCATCTTTTTCTGTTAATGCTCCCGTTGGACAATACAAAACACATTGACCACAACTAATACAATTTGTATCTGCAATCTTATCACTAAATCCTGCAATTATTTTTGTTTTAAAACCTCTACTAGAAAAATCAATAGCTTCTATTCCTTGATTTTTACAAACTTCGACACATCTTCCACATAAAATACATTTGGAACTATCTCTTACAATTGAATATGAAGAATTATCTAATTCTTTAGGTCTTTGTTTTCCTTTTTTTAAATTATCAACAGAATATTTACTAGATAAATCTTGTAATTCACAAGTATTATTTCTAAAACAAGTCAAACATTCAACATTGTGACTTTCTATAATTAATTTTAAATTTTCTTGTCTTTTTTTAATTACTCTTTCAGTATATGTTTCAATATTCATTCCATCTTGAACTAATGTATTACAAGATGTAAGAATTCTTCCATTTACTTCAACTAAACATAATCTACAACTTCCTATTGCTTCTAAATCTGGATGTTTACACAATCTTGGAACTTCAATTCCAACTTCGTCTAAAGCTTCCATTATTGTTTTTTTTTCTGTAAAATATTCTTTTGAATCAACAATTATTTTATTCATAATCACACCTATTTTCTTTCAGGAAAAGTCTTTATGTCAATAGCTTTTACTTTGCAAACATTAAAACACTTTCCACATCTAATACAAGTATTAATATCTATTTTATGAAGTTGCATCTTTTTCCCAGTTATTGCACCAACTGGACATTCTATTGAACACAAATGACAACCTATACATTTTGACTTGTTTATTTCATAATATTCATCTGGTTTTAATATAAATCCTTTTTTTAAATGATTAATATAATCTTCTCTGAAATATTTTAATGTTGATAAAATAGGATTTGGAGCTGCTTTTCCTAAACCACAAAATGAACTATCTCTAATAGTTTTTGCCATCTTTTCAAGTTCAATTAAATCATTTAATTCTCCTTTTCCACTTAGAATTTTATCAATAATTTCTAATAATCTAACATTTCCTTCTCTACAAGGAACACATTTTCCACAACTTTCACTTTTACTAAATTCTATGAAAAATTTTGCTAATTGAACCATATCTTGATCTTTTGGTATAATTACCATACTTCCAGAACCCATTATTGCTCCAGCTTTTTGAACATTATCATAATCAACTTTTAAATCCATATATTCAAGAGATATCGTTCCACCTGAAGGACCTCCAATATGTAAACCTTTAATTTCTGATTCTTTTACTTTTGCAATTTTTAACAATTCTTTTATAGTTATTCCTAAAGGAACTTCAATATACCCTCCTACTTTTGTAAAACCAGAAAAAGAAAACATTTTTGTTCCTGGATTATTTTCTGAACCAACTTCTTTAAACCATTTTTCTCCTTTTTTTATTATATTTGGTATATTTGATATTGTTTCAACATTGTTAATAACTGTTGGTTTACCAAATAATCCTACTTGTGCTGGAAATGGTGGTTTATTTGTTGGTCTACCTGCTTTTCCTTCTATTGATTTTATTAAAGCAGTTTCTTCTCCACAGACATAAGCTCCTGCTCCTAATCTAATTTCTACATCAATTCCATTATCTGATTTATAACCAATTAAACCTTTGTTTTTTGCATCTCTTATAGCAATTTTTAATCTTTCAACTGCTAATGGATATTCAGCTCTTGTGTAAATATATGCTTTTTTTACATCTAATGCTAAACAAGCAATTATCATTCCTTCCAATAATTGATGAGGACAAGATTCAACCAATACTCTATTCATGAATGCACCAGGATCTCCTTCATCAAAATTACATATGAAATATTTCGTTTTTGCTTCTCCCATTAAATTCCATTTTTTTCCTGTTAAAAAACCTGCACCTCCACGTCCTCTTAATTCTGATTTCAAAATTAAATCAATAATTTCTTTAGGTTGAATTTCTTGTGCTTTTTTTAAAGATTCATATCCTCCATGTTTAATGTAATCTTCAATATCAGTTGGATCAATTATTCCACAAAGAGAAGAAACTCTTTTTTCTTGAGATAAATAATAATCTAATTCATCAATATATTTTGCTTCAATTAAAGATTTCTTTCCATCTTTTCTTTTTGCAAAAACATTTTTAATTTTTTTATCTTTTTCTATAGATTCAAGTAATTTTTCAACATCATCTTTTTTTACATTAGAATAAATTATAGTTTCATAATCATCTTTTTTTATTTCAACTATTGGTTCTGCAAAACAAGCTCCAATACACCCAACTAATTTTACATTTAAACCTTTTTTTTTAAATTCTTTTAATACGTCTTTTGCTCCACTTGCAATTCCACAAGAAGCATATCCTAATTTTATATCAATCATAATAATTACCTTATATAATAATATCAAATCTTTACATTTTATTCAAAAAAAAATTCAATTATTTTTTCTTTTTTAAAATATCAATATGTTCTTTTAACATTTCTGGTTGAACTCCACCATATATTTTACCATTAATTTCTACAACAGGTGCTAAAGAACAAGTTCCAAGACAATTGACTGCTTCAAATGTAAATAAGTTATCAGGAGTGGTTTCTCCTTCATTAATATTCAAATATTCTTTAATGAATTCTACATTTTTTTTATTATGCATAACTGAGCAAGCTGTTCCAAGACAAACTCTTATAAGATTTTTTCCTCTTTTTTTTAATTTGAAATCTGTATAAAATGTAATAACAGAATATATTCTTGAAATATTCACATTTAAACTTTCAGCTATGTAATGAGCATTTTCTTCAGAAATAAAACCTTCTTTATGTTGCACAGAATGTAAAATTTCAATCAAATCATTTTCTCCATAATTTTTTTTATCTAATTTGTTTTTTAACCATTCAGATACCATATTCTTTTAATAAGATTAAGATATATAAATTAAAGTTATTACTTATTGATTACCAAATTAAAAAACATCAAAAATATTGAAGAAAATCAAAAAAAAATTAAAAAAAATTTAAAAAAAAGTAAAAAATTAAGGAAAAATAAGGAAAAAATGAGAAATAAAAAAAGAAATAAAATAAAAATAAAATAAAAATAAAAAATAAAATAAAAATAAGATATTAAATAAATAAAAAGCTAAAAATAAATAAATAAATAAATAAATAAAAAATTAAATTAAATCTATTAAATCTACCATTCTATTACTATATCCATATTCATTATCATACCAAATAAATACTTTATACATATCTCCTACTTTTTTAGTTAATTTTGAATCAAAAATACCTGAATTAGGATTATTTATAATATCTGAGCTTACTAATGGTTCTTCACTATATTCTAAAATTCCTTTTAATTCTTTAGAACATGCTTTTTTCACTAAATTATTTAATGTTATCACATCAACTTCTTTATCTAATTGAAATGATAAATCAGTAATTGAACCATCAGGAACTGGAACTCTTATTGCTATTCCATCTAATTTTCCTTTTAAATCCGGAATAACCTCAGTAACTGCTATTGCTGCTCCTGTTGTTGTTGGAACTGAATTTACTGCAGCTGCTCTTGCTCTTCTAAAATCTGAGTGAGGTAAATCTAAGATATTTTGATCGTTAGTATATGCATGAACTGTTGTCATTAATCCTTTTAAAAAACCATACTTTTCATGAATTAATTTAACAAAAGGTGCAAGTGAATTTGTTGTGCATGATGCATTACTAATTATTTTATCTTTTTTATCAATGTCTTGTTCATTTACTCCTAAAACAATTGTTTTAATATCATCTCCTTTTGCTGGTGCACTTAAAATTACTTTTTTTGCTCCTGCTTTTAAATGTTTTTCTAAAGATTCTTTTGTTCTAAAAAATCCTGTGCATTCTAAAACAACATCAACTTTTAATTTTTTCCAAGGTAAATTTTCTGGATCTTTTTCTGAAAAGATTGGAATTTCTGTTCTACCAACTATTAAACTACTTTTTCCAGCTTTTACTTGTTTTTCAAATTTTCCATGAGTTGAATCATATTTCAACAAATGAGCAAGCATTTCTGGTGATGTCAAGTCGTTAATTGCAACTATTTTATGTTTTGCTTGCATGCTCATAATTCTAAAAACCATTCTTCCTATTCTTCCAAATCCATTAATTGCGATATTTGCCATTATAACCATACTATTTTATTTTTTCTTTTTTATAAAATGAATTTATTATTTAATAGTAGTATTCAATAAATTATAAAAAAAACTATAAAATAAAATATAAAATATAATTAAAATAAAAATGTAGAAAAAAGATAAAAAAACTATGAAAAAATATAAATAAAAATATAAAAATAAAATGATATTAAAAAAGATAAAATTAAAATTAATTTTCTGCTTTAATTTTTTCCTCTGTGTTTAAATTTTTCTTTAATTCTTTTATCATTTTTGATTTTTTAATTTCTAATTTTTTTTCTGGCTTTACTTCTTTATTTAATCTTTTTACTTCAGGAATTCTTTTTGTAAATCCACTTCTTGCAAAAGAAATTAAATCTCTTTTCATAAATCCATTAGGAAATGTTTTTTTTTCTTTTATTGCTTTTAATATATCTTTTATTGGAGAAAAAGTATAAGCATAACCTATTTCGGGATAAAAATGAACATCTCCTCCTGAGGTCATAGCCATATTACATTTTATTGCTTTTTTTAAAGCTAATTTATTACAATAATCTATCATATTTCTTCTATTAAATGTTTCAACAAAATCTAATTTTTTTATAAAATTATCATCTCTTATTTTATTTAATTTACGAACCCTAAAAGTATAAGGATGAGCAATTCCAACAACACAACCTTTTGATTTAAAGAAATCAACAACATCATCAATATCTCTATGATGATATTTAGGAACTTCATTTACTAATGTTGGATCTATATCATATGCTAAAATATGACCATATTGCGTGGAAAGCTCTGCGCCTATTATAATTTCAAAATCAATATTGTTTTTTTCAACATATTCTTTTGCTTTTAGTGCTCCTTGAATTGTTCCATGATCTGTAATTGCAACACCTGTAAATCCTAGTTTTTTATATAAACTAATCAAGACTTCTAATTCCATAGAACTACATCTTGAATACTTTGTATGAACATGCATATCATAAACATATCCATTTTTCTTGTCAGAATTAAATCTTCTTATATAAGATTTAAATTTTGGATTCATTTTGTAAAACATGCAAATTTATGTTTTTATTTATTTATAAAATTTATGTGTTTTTTTTATTAATGATTTTATTTTCAATATTAATTAATAAAAATTAATTTGAATTTCATCTTTTATAACAATAAGATAATAATAATAAAAATAATAAAATGATAATAATGATAATGATAATTTAAAATAAAATAATTAAATTAATTAAATTAAAAATTAGAGAATAGAAATTAAAAAATAAAATTAAAATAAAAATTAAAAGATAAAAAAATAAAAAAATAAAATAAAAATTAAAAGATAAAAAAATTAAAAAATAAAATTAAAATAAAAATGAAAAAATAAGAACAAAAAGATCGAAATATAAAAATAAAAAATTAATTATAATTTCTCATAAACTTCTCTTACATAATTTTCTAACATTGAAAATTCAAATTCAAAAATCTTTCTATTATCTTTATAACAAGAAAGACCTTTTTCAGAATAATCTAAAAAAATAGTTACTATAATGTTATTTACAAGTAATATTTCATTAAAAAAATGAACAACTTCTGGATTTGCTTTAAAGATAACTGAATCATCTTCGTTTGTTATTTTTTTTATTTTCTTACAAAAATATTCAGAAAATCTTTTACTGGTTAACAAATAATCTTCAAATCCACTATAAAATTTATCGAAATTAACTTTCTGAGATTCTTCATAAACATTTTTCTGAGTATTTAATTTATTATCTAAATCATTTAAAAATTCTTGTTTTTTAAATTCTAATTCATATTTTACCTTTTCTTTTTCAATATTAATTAAATTAAGTTGTTTTTCGTATTCTTTTGATAAATATAATTGTGTTTTATTATTTAATATTTTTATATCTTGCTCAGATAAATCATTTAAAGCAAATAAAATATTATGTTCTAATTTTAGATTTTTGTTTGTTGAAAAAATAACCATTGTCTTAGTTATGTAAATATTTTTTAATGTTCTTAATTTTGATTGCAACTTTATTAATTTTTTTTTAATAAAATTTGATTTATAATTTATATGAATCAATCTTTTATACAAATTTTCTATTTTCTTTTTATAATCTTTTAATGAATTCTTTAATGTTTTAAAATTAATATTTAAATCGTATTTGTAAAATTTTTCTATTGTTTTTGTTGAACTTAAACTATCTACTATTTCTTTACTTGAATAAAATGAAAATACTATTAAATAATCTTTGTTCTCAATTTTATAAATTAAATTTTTTTCTAATAATTTAGAAATACTTGTAAAATAACCTTTTTGAGGTTTTATTATGTTTATTTGTGATGATTTTAAATATGATTTTTTTTTTAATTCATTGTTAATTATTTTTCCATTTACAAATAATGTGTTTAATTTTTCAAATTCTTCTACAAATGTTTCATATTCTTTTTTGTAATTTTCTAAAACATAAAACATTTCTTTAAATTTTAATGAATTATTTTTTCCTGCAATGTATGAGAAAATTGTTTTTTCAACTTTTTCTTTGTATTCTCTAATTTTTAAATCTTTTAATATATTTAATGTGTATAATTTTGGATTTCTTAAACCAATTTTATTTATTTTAGAAAATCTATGAAATTTATCTAATATTTCTTTGCTTTCTTGATTATGAATATTTAATTGTCTTTTTTTTCTGTAAATTTCTTCTTTAAATTCTAAAAGATTAATTCTACTTGAATTTTTTAAACTAACTGGTTCTAAATCGATGTCTTTATTTATAATAAAATCAATAATACTATCTAAATCTTTTTTTGAACCTATGTATTGCATCTATTACAACCCTTAATAATTCATATTTTTATTTTATAATCCTTTTAAATAATTTACAATTTTTTTGATTATTAATTCATATTCTTTTTCATAAGTTGATAAAGAAGATTGAACTTTTAAAACCTTAACTTCACTATTATATTTTTTGTAGTTTTCTTTAAAAAAATTATTGTATTCTTTTTCTGCTTGAAACTTAATTTCATCCAATTCTTTTTGATCTTCTAAAAACTTAGAATTGAATTCTTTCATAATTTTTTTTTCCATTTCAAGGACATTTAAAAATCCCATTGTTTTTGAAACCAATATAACCACTCGTAAGGTATTAGCATATACTTATAAAAGTAAATATAACAACATATATAAAGGTAATGATTTACTACTATTACTAACAACAAATAAAAGATTTCTATTTTATATTTAAATTTATTTTAATGCTTATTTCTAATCTTTTGAAATATTCATTGGTAAATTTACTATTTCTCCATTATAACTAAAACTAAGAACTCCATTCTCATACTTAATATTCTCACTATTGATTTTTGAATTAAGTTCTACTGTTGTTTTTACAATGTCATCAAGACTTACAATGTCTTCTTTGTAATTTTGTTGTTCTATACAATCAGCAATAACTTGACCTTTTAATGCCAAATCAATACATTTATCCACATTATCTGCGTAGTCTTCAACTTTCCCACTAACACTAGTTCCAACAGCAAATAATTTAAATAATAACCCCATTATTATTACATAAGTCCCAGCATATATGTAATTTTTTACCATTTTACCACTGATAAATGAAAATATTACTAGTATATAAATTATTACTTATCAGTAACAATAGGTTTTTTGTATGAATATTGATCCAAATTTATGTATAAGATGCAAAGGAAAACTCTTATGTGGATTGAAATTTTGTCCATTATACGCACAAAACGAAATCGAACACGAAATAAAAGAGAAACTAGATTTTGAAAATAAAGATAACATAGATACAATTACAAATGGAGTTTTCATAGGAAGCAATAATTATCCATCACTGAGTGTTGGTTTTTTAGGAAGTTTAAATAGAAATCCTGAAAAATATGAAGATCTACACAAATTCTCAATAAAAAAAGTTGTAAAAGAACGTTTATTAAACATTAGAAATTTTAGAAACTATAATATCAGTAAAATCAATTTGAATTCATATTATTTTAGTAATTTACAAGATATCTCTATGGCTGAAAATAAAATGGATAATGAAGTCAAAAGTGATAAATTAGAAAAAAAATCTAGTTTTTCTTTTATTGAAGCTCCATATGGACCAAAAGCCCATGTTGAAAAACTTAGATTAAATGATAATCCAAAGATTTCGAAAATCATGTATAAGCTAACAGAAGACACAGATTTATTATCAAAAGATGCAGTAAATTATCTTTATAAAAATAATTTTTCAAAAAATTATATAGAAAATGTTTTTTCAACAGCAACTTTAGGAATAGGAAAAAACAGAAAATTAGTTCCAACAAGATGGTCGATTACTGCAACTGATGATTTAATTTCTAAAGAAATCATAAAAAATATAAAATTAAACAAACAAGATAACAATTATTTTGGATTTTATTATGAACAATATGGAAATCATTTTTTTATATTCATGTTACCTTTAGGATATAAATTTGAAATGTTTGAAGTTGTACAAAAGAACACTTTATACAATTCCTCAAATCAAGATCTATGGACATATGACTATGAAGATTTTGAAGGAAGAAAAAAATATGCGGAAAATGTAACTGGTGGATATTATGCAGCAAGACTTCCAATAACAAAATTTCAATCAGACAATAAGATTCAAATGTCAACTATTGTAATAAGAGTCATTGATAAAAACTATACAACACCACTTGGTGTTTGGGTTATAAGAGAAGGGATTAGAAAATCATTATTAAACAAATTTGAATTTGAATCTGAAGAAAAATTATTAAAATTCATGACTTTCTTAATTAAACATAAAACAGATGTAAATGTTTTTGATTATTTAAATAAAAGTAATATATTAAAATTAAAATTAAGACAATCATTATTAAATGAATGGTTAAAATAAAATAAGAAGAAAAATTAATTATAAAAAATAAATAATATAAAAGATTAAAATAATTATAGAATTTAAATAAATAATGATTAAATTTTACTTACATAACCTTTTTTTGGTTCATACAATTCTCCATTTCTAATTAATCCTTTTAAAATGTTTTCAAAAGTAGATTCATCAATTCCTGATTTTATAATTTCTTGGATTAATAAGTCTGTAGAAATCATATTGTTATTTTCTGATGCTAATTGATTAATTATCTCTCTAACTATTGCTATTTTACTTCTTTGAGAAGAACTAACTCCAGATGTCATTGTATCAATATCTATTTTTCCTGTTTCAGGATCAACTCCAATTTGAGTTAAACAAAAATGTAATAAATCTATTGCTTGTTTTGCATCTTGAAGACTTACCTCATCAGATAATCTTAATTTTGCATATCCTTCTGAAATTCTTACTAATGCTTCTAATTGTCTTGTTGTAATTGGAAAAGAATTGTCTTCACTTGAACTTCTCATTTTTAAATAATAGGATTTTAATTCTTTTATTGCTTTATTTGTTAATTTTGGATTCATAAATTGTCTTGCATATATTAAATATTTTTTTAAAGCTTCAGTTTCTATTTCAGGTGCTTCTACATCATTTGATTTATGCATTTGTAAAACAAAATCTGCTAATTGACCATCTTTTTGAGCATTTGGTAAATCTTTAAGTGCAAAAATCATATCAAATCTTGAAATCAATGCTGGTGGTAAATCAATTTGTCTTGCAATGTTTTGACTTGAATCAAATCTACCATATTTTGGGTTTGCTGCTGCGATAACTGTTGTTTCACATTTTAATGTAGCTTGAATGTTTGCTTTTGAAATTGTAATTGTTTGTTGTTCTAAGGCTTCGTGCATTGCTGAAGTATCTTCTCTTGACATTTTATCAAGTTCATCAATCATACAAATTCCTTTATTTGCTAAAACTAAAGCTCCTGCTTCAAGTGCCCATCCTCTCATAAATTCATCTCTAACAACAGCTGCTGTAAGACCTGCTCCACTTGCTCCTTTTCCTGATACAAATTTAGATTTTGGTGCAACAACACTAGATCTTTTTAGTAATTGAGACTTACCTGCACCAGGGTCTCCTATTAATAATAAATGAATATCTCCTCTTGTTTTTACTCCATCAGATCTACTCTTTCTACTTCCTCCAACCATTGTACAAAGGATAGCTTGTTTTATTTCATCATTTCCAAAAATACCTGGAGCAAAAGAACCAACTAATTTTTTCATTAAATTTTTACTTTCTGCTAATTCTTTTATTTCTTTAATATCTTCTTTTGATAATTTTATAGTACTATAATCTTCATCTAATGGTTCTACATAATTTAATTCCAAAACTAAATCAAAAATAGTAGAAATTCCACCATCAACATCTTTTTGTTGAATTTCTTTTAAAACTCCAACAATTCTAACATTTGATCCTGGATTTGTTCTTCTATCTGAAATTGGCGAAACTAAATCTTCATATAAAGAACATTTTATTCTTTTTGGTTGTTCTCCTCCATCTAATTGTGTTGTTAATTCTTCTAAAACCATTCCTTGATAATCAACCATTACTTTATCCATAACAGTAAAAGTTCCCGTTCTTCCACAATAAGGACATGCACTTGGTTTTTTAATTTTACTCTCATTTTGAAGAACTAAAATATTTTTTCCACAAGCAGGACATGTAAAACGCATTTTAGTTACTTTTGGTCTTACATCTGTTTTTTGTCTTACTGTTCCTTCTACACAAAGTAATTTACCTATATGTTCACTTCTAATATCTCTTATAAAAAAAACTCTAGAAGATGGTAAATTTTTAATTCTAACTCTAAAATCACTCCAATCTAATTCTTCATTAGGATTTACTCCTTTAAATGCTTTTTTTGCACATTCAAAGAAATCATCTGGATTATCTAAAAGAAAAGAAGCTAATTGAGTATTAAAAAGACTTATTGTTTGAAAATCAACATATATGAATTTATCACCTGTAACAGATAATTTCAATATATCTTTTTTGTAATGTTCTTCGAACAATTTTATAATAGCTTCAACGCATTCATCATGATCCATTTTGTCTATTTTCACCAATATTTTACTATGATAAAATTCAATTAAAAAATAAATTAAACAATATAATTAAAAAATATAATTAAAATAAAAAAATTAAATGAATTCAATACCAAGATCACTTGATAATCCTTCTTTTTGTTCTTGAACTTTCTTAGATGTGTGAGCTCCTGGTCCTATGATTTGACTTGATTTTACACCTGTAATGATAACCATGGTTCTTACTGTTTTTCCCATGTCATCATAGATTTGAGCACCCCAAATAACTTTTGCATCTTCATCTAATTTTTCAGAAATTACTGATACAATTTGTTGTGCTTCTTGCAATGTTAAATCATTTGAACCTGAAACATTTATTAAAGCTCCTGATGCTCCTGCAATATCAACATCTAATAATGGATTATTTATTGCTTTTTCAACACTTTCAAGTCCTCTATTTTCACTATCACTTTCTCCAACACCAATTAAAGCAACTCCTCCATCTGACATTATTGCTCTAATATCCGCAAAATCTAAGTTCATTAATCCATCTTTTGTAATTAATTCCGCAATTCCTTTAACAGCATTTGTTAAAATTTCATCAGCTATCTTAAAAGCCATATTCATAGGAATATTTGGTGCAAGTTCTAATAATTTATCATTAGGAATAACTATTAATGTATCAACATTATTTTTTAATTTTTCTAATCCGTAAATAGCATTACTATATCTTGAATTTCCTTCCATTTTAAAAGGCATAGTTACAATTCCTACTGTTAATGCTCCCATTTTTTTAGAAATCTCAGCAACAACTGGTGCACTTCCTGTACCTGTTCCACCACCAAGACCACAAGTAATAAAAACTAAATCAGATCCTTGAAGAGCTTCTTTTAAATCTGCTTCATTTTCTCTTGCTGATTCTTCTCCAACTTTTGGGTTTGCACCAGCACCTAATCCTTTAGTTAATTCTTTTCCTAATAATATTTTTTTATCAGCAGTTGTATACCACAAATCTTGAGCATCCGTATTTACAGCAATTGTTTTAATACCTTCAATACCAACTTCAGTTATTCTATTAATAGTGTTATTTCCTCCACCACCACATCCAATAACCTTAATTCTTGCTCCTTGTTGCATAATAAATTTTCTTAATTCTGCATTGTTTTCATCATTTGGATCTATCTCTCTTGCGTCTTGTCTTTCCATTGCATTTTGTATAAAAGAATTCATAATTATCCCCCTAAATATTTTATAATTATTTGTATATATATATTTAACTATTTGTAGTTAAAAACAATAAAAAAAAAGTTTAATTATTGTTTTCATTTACATCTTCTGTTGAATCTTCTTTTGAGTTTTCTGATTCATCAGTTGAAGATTTTTTAACAGTAACTTTTTTAGTTGTTTTAGCTGGTTTTTTAACTTCAGTCTTAACATATTCTACTTCTTTAACTTCTGTAACTAATTCTTTAATTTCAGCTTCTAATTCTTTAAATGCTTCTTTTAAATCAGTTTTAGATTCGAATACTAATTTTTCTCCATCTAAATTAACTTTAAGATCTTTTATTGCTCCTTTATATGGTGCAATTAAAACATTAACTTTACCCATAGCATCTTTAATTTCTTCAATAATTTTTACATCATAAATTAATGATTTACTTGCTAATGGATGATTAAAATCAACTGTTACTCTTCCTGAACCTATAAATAGAACTTTTCCTGAGATTCCTCCAAAGTCTAATACTGCACCTGGATATGGATTTATTTTTTGTTTTGTAAATTCTCTTAATGGTATTGTTTCAATCATTTTTGCATTTTTTCTACCATAAGAATCTTCACTTGACAATTCAACATTAAAGTAATCTTTTGTTTTTAAATTTTTAGAAATTGCTTCTTCTAATTTCTTAAACAATTTTTCTTTTCCTATAACGATTTCAAAAGGGTTAAAACCATTATTTGAAGGAGCTTTTTTATCTAAATCCTTATCTGAACATTCTATAACTTCTTGAGTTTCTTTTATTGTTATTTTCCAATGTACTTTTAAAAAATTTACGTCCATTTTTTACACCTTTATTTTATTTATTTTTATAATAATATTATAACTTTAATAACTTTTTAGAATTAGAATTACTATTTAAAGTTATCATTTAAACTTTTTTGATTAATCTAAAAATTTGATTGTTTCATGAGTAATTATGATATAATTCAAAGAAATTTTGATTTATTAGAAATAAAATCTTATAAACATTTTAAAAAATAATTAAAAAATAATTAAGTAAAAAAATAAGAAAAAAATAAGAATAAAATAAAACAAAAGTAGAATTAAAGTAGAATAAAAGTAAACAAAAATAAAATTAAATGAAAATTAAATGAAAAATTAATAATATTAAAACAAATTAATAAAAAAAATAATTAATAAAAAACTAGATTAAAAAAAATAAAAAAATTAAATTAATAAAACAAATTGAAAAAATAAAAAAAATTGAAAAATAAGTTAATCAATAAGAATACTAATTAAAAAAAATAAAAACAAAAATCAAAATAAAAATCCTTTTAATAAAGGAAAAATTAGATTAAATAAAATTATAAAAAGACATAAATTATTCACTATCTTAAAAATCTTATATGATTTTTTTTGATTTTTTATAGTATAATTTAATGAATATAATAACATCTTTGCTCCATCTGTTATATACATAGGATATAAATTTGCAAGTCCTATTCCTAATGATAATATAAAAATCCATTTTAATTGTTCATATAAGATTTCTAAAATTTTCATTAAAATGTTTGGAAATTTATTACTTGTTTTATTTGTAAAACCTAAAAAACCAAAATAACCTTTTGTTTGATCATCTGGATGTACATCTAAAACTAAATTATATTCATTTTTATCTGTTGAAATAATTATTTCATCTTTCGGTCTTGTTTTTGAAGCAAAATCAGAAAAATCATTAGTATTTTTTATTTCATAAACTTTTTCATTTAAAGTTATAGATTGTATTGTTTCATTTGTATTAAAATTTATCTTTTGTGCTGATGAATTTTCAATTAAACTATTTACAACGACACCATCATAATTCATTCCTGATATTATTATTGGTGTTAATACAAAATTCATTAAAACTAAAACAATTAGTGCTAATATAATATTTGAAAATGGACCTGCTGCTAAAATTGATTGTTTTTTAATAAAACTAGATTTTTCAAGTTGTTCTTCATCTGGTTCAACAAAAGCTCCTGCTATTGGTCCTAAAAAAACAATTCCAGTGTTTAATATTTTTATATTATTTGCTTTTGAAACTATTCCATGAGAAAATTCATGAATCAAAGCAACAACAAAAATTCCTAATAATCCATATATTAAAGGAATTCTAATATCTGTTCCTGGAACTTTAACTCCTGGAATAACAAGTCCAACACCAGCTGGTGTATCTGGAACTAAAATCATATCTAAAGTATTTTTAAACATGAATAATATCATAAAAATACCAACAACATAACCAACTCCAATTCCTATTACTCCTAGAACTTTTATGATTCTTTTATACTTTTTAGAAATATAATCTATTTTCTTTAATCCTTTTTTTGTTCTTAAAACTGCCATTATACCTTCGAAATCAAATTTTTTTCTAAATATAAATAACATTAAAACAATAGATAAATAGAATAATAATACAAAATAATTTGAAGAAAAAAAATTAATAAAATTCATTTTACTTCTTTCTTTTTGGTCTTAAAGCAGTACTACTACAATTTCTGCATGATACTTTTCCAGCTAAAACCTTTAATGGTTGTGCCTTCATCTTATGTTTACAATCTTTACAAACATAAACGTTACCAAAAATTCTACTATCTGCCTCTGCAATCTTAGCCATATTTTACACCTCTAGTCTGATTTAATTTGTTTTAATATTCTTTGATCAATAATGTCCCAATATAAAACATTTGATCCTTCAACACATTCTGCTTTTAATTCTGCTGGAATTGCAACATCAAAAGTTTCAAATGTTTCTGCATCCATGATATTTGCCATTTCTCCATTTATTGATAAAACTTGAGCTGATCTTTTTTCAATTATAGGAACTTCAATTCTATCATGTCCTGGCATCATAACAACTCTTTTATTTCCATCGATTATTCCTTCAGCTGTTAACCTGATTTTTGCATGTCCATGTTTTCCTGGTCTTGATATTTGAATATCAGATGCTACTGAAGCTACTCCGTCAATTATTACGTAATTTCCTTTTTTTATACTAGAGATTTCAACTTGTTTAACTTCTCCCATAAATAATCACCATTATGATTTATTGAATTATGATTTTATTTTTAAATGTTTGTATGATTTTTAGATTTTTTTAAAATGAATTTATCTTTAAGTGTAAGAATTTTTATTTTTTAATATACTTTCTATTTTTAAATCTTTTTTGAAAACATAATTATTCTGTCAAATGTTTCATTTAGATCTTTTCTTCTTTGTGTATAAAAAGAGATTATTATACTAACACTTGATAATAATGCCATAATAATAAATAATATTTGAAAATTAAAAACTCCAACTATAAAAGCTCCTATTACTGCTGAAAATGCAGTTATTATATGTTTCATTGCTTCCCAATCGCCCCATTCTGATGCTACTTTTCCTTCTTCTAAGTATTTTGAATATATTGCATTATGTGCAGGAATTAAAATTGATTGTGATAATCCTAAAATTATTTGTGTTATTATCAATGTAAAAAAATTTGATACAAAAATATAAGAAATACATCCAAGAGTTGAGAGAAAAAATCCAAGTGTAACCATCTTTTCTTTATCTTCGATCTTATCTTCGATTTTACCAAAAATATACATTAAAAGTCCAGTTGCAAATGTCATTGCAAAATATGCCCAACTTGCCTCAACAAGATAACCTCCTATTTCAGCAACGAATATTGCATAAATTGGTCCAATCATTCCTAAAGCTAATGTCACCCAAATATCTGCAAATAATAATAACATCATTCCTTTCTTCATAGATTTTTTTTAATTATATAGTATATAAATTATTTTTACTTAGTTTTTGGAAATATAAAAAGATTTAATAATATTAGAAATCAGTATAAGAATTTCAATAATTAATTTAGAGAATTTTTTTTTAATAAAAAAGTACAATCATTAAATATTAATTATTTAACTTTTTTTATATTTTAAATGTATTAATTAGTTAATTAATCAAATTATTTTTTACAAAATTATTTATATTCACGTTATAATGTTTTGCTTCTTTTAATATGTCGTTAAATAATTTTTTTATCTTTACTTCTTCATCTTTTGTGATATCGTCAAGATTACAAATTTCACATGTAGGTTCTGAATCGTGTTCAATAACCATAATTTTTCCATTAATTAATTTAATACACCAATAAGGATAAATTCTACAGATTTTTGGTCGAACTTCGTATATTTCACATTTTCTATCTTTTAGAAAAATACATTTACCATCTCTTTTTTTTATTCTAAGAATTTTATCATCTTTAAGAAGAGAATATCTTAATGTTCCTTCAAGTGAAGGGTCATCATTTTTTAATAATTTTAAAGTTTGTTTTGGTAGTTTAGAAAAATCTAGAAAAAAATCATAATCTTTATTTATAAATTTTTTAATTTTTTTTGCATCATTAATTCCAACAAAAGTAAATCCATTAATACAGCAATGAAATTCTTCACGACAGTTTAAACATTTATTTATCATGGAAATAATATTTCTAAATTATTAATAAATCTAACTAATTTTTATTTTCTATTAGACATTGGACATTCACTGATGACGTTTTTAAATAAAATCAAATAATACAATATATGACAATAATTGCACATATTGATATGGATTGTTTTTTTTGTGCTTGTGAAGAGAAGTATCATCCAGAACTAAAAGGAGTACCAGTGGTAGTTGGAGGGCTTTTTGAAAGAAGTGTCGTAAGTACTTCTAATTATATAGCAAGAAAGTACGGAGTTTTCTCAGCAATGCCAACAATTACTGCAAAAAGACTATGTCCAAATGCAACATTTCTAAATGTAAATATGCAATTATATAAAGAAGAATCAAACAAAGTAATGCAAATATTAAAACAATTTACAAATCAATTCCTTCAAGCTTCCATTGATGAAGCATATTTAGATTTAACAAATTTTTCCAAACAATTTTCAACACTTGAAGAAATGGGATTATTTATTATAAATAAAGTAAGAAAAGAAACACAATTAACTTGTTCAATTGGAATAGCAGAATGTAAAATAATAGCAAAAATAGCAAGTGATTTTAATAAACCAAATGGATGCACAGTTGTAAAAAATCAAGAAGAATTTTTAGCTCCACTAAATGTAAGAAAGATTCCAGGAATAGGAAAAAAATCAGTAAAAAAATATTACGATAATAAGATTTACACAATAAATGATCTTGTAAAATCAGATAAATTTAAATTAATGGATATTGGTGGAAAACAAGCAATCAAATATCAACAAATAGCAAAAGGAGAAATTAAAATAAAATTAGAAAAACAAGAAGAAAGAAAATCTATTTCTACAGAACAAACATTTCAAAAAGATACTACAAATTTTCATCAATTAAATAAAACAATAGATGAAATGTGCGAACAAATCTATGAAGGACTAAATAACATTTATTTTAGAACAATTTCGGTCAAAATTAGATATAAAAATTTTAAAACGATAACAAGAGATTATTCATTACATAATGGAACAAATTCAATAGAAATATTAAAGGAAATATCTCATATAATGTTTGATGAAAATTATGAAATAGGAAATCCAATCAGATTAATAGGATTAAAGGTAAGTAATTTTATAAATAATATTCACAGGCAAACAAGATTAACTGAGTTTTTTAGCATAGGATCAACAAGTTAGTAGAATATTATTAAATTAGATGAAGATATAAAATTAATAGATTATATTAGTATTGATATTGTTTTTTTATTTTTATTTTTTAAGAGATTTTACATCTAAGAATAATTATTAAATAAATTTATTTATTTTTTCGTTGATTTACATGTAATGAAGAGTGAGCACTTCTACTCATATTTATTAAATTTGATTTTCGGAAATTTTTAGTATTTCCATCTATATGATGTGTAACTTCTTCTCCTTTTGGTTTTGAGACTGTTCTATGAACTAATAAATTACTATCTCTCCACCTTGGATAACCTTTTGCATCATAATAAAATTTTCCCATATATACATACCTACAAATAAATATATAAATATTTTTATTTTTTTATTATTAATTAAATTGTTTTTAATAAAAATTTTTTATATAAAATCTGATTACATTATTTTGTTTGATAAATATCATAATTTTTAAAAAGAAATTTTTATAATTAAATAAAAGCTTTCGGAGGGATTTGAACCCCCGACCTCGAGCTTACAAGGCTCGCGCTCTACCACTGAGCTACGAAAGCATTTTTCAATAACAAATGTTACTAGTAGTTATATTTAAACTTTTTTGTAATTTATTTTAAAAAATAAGATTTTTTTAAATATTACTGAATTATTTAGTAATGAATAAATAAAATAAATAACTAACATATATAAATTAATTAAAAATAAAAAATAAAATAAAAAAATTAAATAAAAAAATTAAAAAGTAAAAAAATAAAATAATAAATTTATTTATTTTTATAAAATCACATCGCATCCTTAATCTCAGACAAAACTCCAATCTCCAAAACAGGATCTGATGTTATAATCTTAGATCTATATATCTCATCTTTTTTAAAAATCTTATTTAAAAAATTCATATCTAAAACATTATTACCTGAAGAAAAATCATTGAAGTTTGGAATTATTATGAAATTTTCTCCTCTTAAAAAACATTTATAAGATTCCACTCTCATTGAATTTTTATCAAAAATATTTATTTTTGGATGCTCATGTCCCATTATAATTAAATCATAATCTTTAATATTTTCTATTTTTCTATCTCCATGAATCAATAAATACTTTTTATCATTATCTTTTAAAATATATTCATCTTGAAAAATAACTCCTTTAAATTCATTCATTTTATCATGATTTCCTTTAATTATAATTATCTCTTTTACAATCATACTTAATGTTTCAAAGAATTTATGTAATTCAAAATTCTCACCTTTATCAAAAGAAAAGCTATGTTTAATATCTCCTAAAATTATTATCTTATCTATTTTTTTATTTAAATCTTGAATCTTTTTAATTAATCTTTTTGATTCCTCAATTGTAATATTATATTGTAATTTGTTATAATTATTTCCAAGACCAATATGTAAATCACTAATTATTAAAATTCTTTCTTTAGAAAAATATATTGAATCTTTTAAATATTCAATATTTTCAAAAACTAAATCTATCATCTATTTCACTTGCTTTTTTTTTTAATTCTTCAAGCATTCTAGTCATTTCTTTTTCAATATCATCAACGACTTTTAATAAAGTATTTCCTTTAATCAAATATTTATAATTTCTTACTTCAACGATTTTCATTTCCATTAATTTATTAAGATGATGAATAACAGTTCCTCTTGTAAGACTTAATTGAGTTGCAAGTTCATCACTACTCATAGATCCACTTCTAAGTAAAGTTGCAAAGATTCTATAGCAACTTCTATCTTTATCTCTTAGATTAAAAAGACCAATTGATGAACAAAAATATTGTAATTCTTCATTTATATCTTTAGATTTTTCGTATAATAAAAAATCATTTATAGTTATTTTTGTGTCGTTCATGTTTATCATTATAACAAAAAAGTATTTAAATTTATCTTATTATTATGCTAAAGATTAAAAATTATTATCATTTGTTATTTTAATTCTTTTTGTTTAAATTCTTTAATGAATAAATAATAACTTTTCTATGTTGAACAATATGTACAATAATAAATAGAAAGAATATTGGTTGGATAAGATTCATAAAAGGTATATTAACTAACTTTGACAATATAATTAAAAAAAATATTAATATCAATAACCAATCAACAATTAAGATGCTCTTTTTCATACAATAATTAGATTGTAATTTATATATATTTTTTTCTAATTATTTAGAATTTATTTTATCAAAAAAATATAAAAAAACATATAGTCTCATTGAAGTCTCCAAAAAATTTATATATTTAAATACCCTAATAAGAAGTATTGATCAATTCATTTTAAAAAATTCAGGTATACAAAATGATAAGCCAAAATTTAGAACAAATGTTAAAAAATAATTTTGTACCAGAAATCACAGAAAATAGAGTAAATCAAACTATAGATTTATATGCAATGGGAACAACAGTATTATATAGTAGTGGAAAACCAATAGGACCAAGTGGGAAACCTATGGGATTTTCAAGTGGAAAACCTCTAGAACAACCGGATTTTCAAGGTTCTTTAGGACAAAGTATGGGGCAAGGAAATTATATTAAACAATTTCCAAACGGAGATAGATTAAAAGTTCATGCACCCTATGGAATTGTTACAGGTGCGAAATTTAATGATAATCCTATAAATAATTATGAAGCATGCATACACGATTTAAGAGATGGAATCATTAAAAAAAATACTGGTGGTGAATGGTAATGTTTAAGCAGATAGAAGAGCAAGCAAGAAAAGAATTAATAAAACTTTATGAAGATTATATTAATGACAAAAATACCCTTAATTTAGAAAAAAGAGCACTTTGGTGTGAGCAAAAATATGGAGCAGTTCAAATTTTATCAACAGAAGTAGCTCATGCAGGTTCCAAATCTACAGATATAGCTTTAAAAGAATTAGATATAAACGAAGCTAAAAGAATATTAAAAACACTTAAATAATTTTTTTATTTATATAAATAAAAACTTTCTTTTTATAAAACAATTCTTCTTTCTAATTATTATTTTTATTTTAATATTAAATTATTATTAATATTTAAGAACAAATAAACAATTTATTAATAAAACAAAAAAAATATTTATAAAACCTTTCAAAAAATCTCCAAAAATTTATATATTTAAATACCCTAATAAGAAGTATTGATCAATTCATTTTAAAAAATTCAGGTATACAAAATGATAAGCCAAAATTTAGATATAGATAAAAAATAATTTTAAAATGATGTGAAAAAATGGAAATAGAAAAAATAAAACACGAATTAATAAAAATCTATAAAAATTATTTAACAAATCCAGAAGATAAAGAAAATAATAATTTAGCATCAATTTATTATAACAAATATAAAGACTTATATCCTATCTTAAAACCTGAAATTGCTACTGCAATTAATACTTTAGTAGATATTGGATTTAATACAGGAATAAGAAAATCTCCAAATGCTATAAAAGAAATTTTAAAAAAATTAGAAGATGAGAAATCTTGATTCTATTTTAAAAAAAGCTTCTTGAATTATTATTTCTGATTTTGGTTTTGATATAGATTATTTTAATTAAAATAATATAAAATTATTATCAATATCTAAAAATAAATAGACTATTTATTTTAAAAATACAAAACAAATCCTTCAAAAAATCTCAAAAAATTTATATATTTAAATACCCTAATAAAAACAATAATCATCTTTTTTATATTATTGAGGTAGAAAATGAAAGAATTAGAAATTAATATGGTAAGTGATTTAATCAAAATTTATAAATCATACATTAATAATGGTATTACAGAAGAATTTAAAAAAAACACTAAAGAAATTGAAAACAAATATCTAAATTCTTCTCCTCTTGTAAATTCAGATTTAACAAATGCAAAAGCAAAATTAACTTATTTTTACGAAGATATCTTTCCAGGTCCTATAAATAAAGATGAAGCTAAAGAAATAGTAAAAAATCTTGAAAATATTAAAAAAAAAATAAAAAATGACAAATCTTGATTCTATTTTAAAAGAAGCTTCTTCAATTGTTATTTCTAATTTTAATTTTGATATAGAAAAATCAAAATTAAAAACTTATTCTCCTAAAAATTGGGAAAAATTCTGTGATATAAATAATTTCGATGCGAATAGTTTTGGAATTTATATTCCTGAATCATATTTAGCTTATGTTAGATTAGATAGTTCTTTTTTAATTTCTAATATCTTTCATGAATTATATGGTCATGGATTATTTGTTGAACATTCACAAATTGGAAAAGAATTAACAAAAATAATTCAAAATAATGGTGATGATAATAATTTTATGTTTAATGAAATCAATTTAGAAAAACAAAATTTTGGTATTACTAAACATAATATACACAATTATGAAGGATTTGCCATTTGGCTTGAAAATTTATTATGTGAAGAAACAGGAAACAAATCAATATTTAAAAATAAAAAAAAGTATATCCATAATGATTATTTAGAATTATTAGATTTTTTTAAACAAGCAGAAAAAAACTTAACTCGTTTCGGTTTAATTTCACAAATGGGATTTCCAAAATATTATGATGATAATAAAATAATTGAAATCGTTAAAAAATTTTATGGATCCAATATTAATCAAGTTGATTTTGTACTACTTAGAGGTTCTCAAAAACCAGAGAGTGATATTGATTTATTTGTTGTTTCAGATAATTATTCTCACAATTTTTTAAATGGTTGGCTTGACATTTACGAAGTAAATAGAATTGATTTTGAAAATTGGTCAAAAAATCTTGATATTAGTATAACTGATGCTATGTTTTCAGGTAAATTAATTTATGGAGATCAAAATTATTTTGAACAAAATAAACAAAAAATTTTAAATCAACCTATTACAAATGAAGTAATAAAATATAATATTTCTGAAATTGAAAGATTAAAAAAATACGAAACAACTAAAAAAAACGAAGAATTTTCTGTAAAAAAATATATTGATAGTTTCTCAAAAAATCTTGAACAATTAATTTTAGGAAATAAACCTTTAACATTAAGCAATCTTCAACAACTTTATAAAAAATAGTTTTTTAATGAAATTTAGTGATTTATAATAATGAATTAAAAAAATCTTTAGAAAAAATATTATTTTAAATTAAACAAATAAAATATATATATTTATTTATTATTTATTTTATTGATTGAAATAATCATTTTCCTTTAAATAATCTACTATTTCAAAAAAAATCTTTTTCATTTCTGGAAATTCTTCAAAATATTTTAACTTTTTATCTATTAAAAATTCTTCACTCCAACCTTTCCAATCTTTTTTATAATCTAATTCGTGAATCTCTGCATCAAGTGCATCTATTGCTTTAGCAAATTTTGATTCCATTGTTTTTTGTTCCTCAAATTCATTAAATAAATTAGAAAATTTTAAATTTAAAGGAGTTGGTAATGTTTTTTCTAACAATTCCATTGCTTTTTTTTCTTTTTCATATTTATCTAATCTTTTAATCTCAGGATGCAAAGGAGAATCTCCAGCTTCTATTTCAACTACATCATGATACATTAAAAGTTCATAAACTTTTAACCTATCGACATTAATAGAATATTTGGAAAGAAAGAAATCTGCTAAAATCAAACAACTCCATGAGTGTTCTGCTGAGCTTTCTTTTCTATTTTCAACTGAATTGAATCTATAAACTGTTTTTAATTTATTAAAAATTCTAAACTTATGTATGTCTTCCATATTTTTATTAATCTTACTTTATTTAATAACTTTTCTAAAAAATAAGACTATAAAATAAATATAAAAAGATAATATCTACCTTTTCAACTTATCTTTTAAATAATCTATTATAAAAACAACTATTTCTTTTTCCTCTTTTGTCTCTTTTTTTATTTCTTCCTTTGTTTTATCTTTTATTTCATCTTTTTTATAATCTTTATTTTTATTTTTATTTGAATATAATATATAATCTAATTTCTCTAAAATTTTTCTTATTTCTTTGTTATCAGTAAATTTTATTGCCTGTTTATTTGTTAAAAATCTTGGGTTTCTTGATTTCTTTATTTTTTGTGATATTAAATAAGATTTTAATGCTTTTGATAAACATATTATCTTTTCTTTTCCTTTATTTTTTTGTGATAATTTATACATATTTCTTGCATGATTTAAATAATAAAAATATTTTATTTTTTCTACAATTTTATTTGTTTCTCTTTTAATTTTTTTCTTTTTCTTAAAATACAAAAAAGATAATATTGCTAACAATATTATTGTAAAAATAAAATATAAAAATAACTTACTACTTGGTATTTTTAATTTTAAAATTTTATCATATTCATTTTCTCCTGAAATTTTAATTGATTTTAATGTTTCATTTTTAGAAATGTATTCTTTTGTGAATTCTAATGTTTCATTTTCAATATTTGACAAATCATCTATCTTTAAATTATCTTTATAAAAATTCATTGGAGTTGATTGAAAATCTTCTTTTAATTTGTTATCATTATCTATAAATTTTTTATTTAATTTTGTATCATATTTATCTAAAATCTTTTTTTCTAAATCAAAATTTGTAAAACTAATATTAGATAAATTTGTATCTAAACTTGTATTAATTGTCATATTCATATTTTGATTTGACATTTGCGATTCAATAGTATTTGAATCTTGATTAATTCTATTTTCTATTTTATCAAAATTTTCATTAGGATAATTTTCTTGAAGTTCTTTTGTATCAATCATTTCATTTGAAGTTTCATTATAAAACAATTCTTGATATTCATTCTCTTTTTTTAAACCAAGTTTTGCACTATCATTATTTATTTCTTTATTTGTTATTTCATATCCTTGATCTAAATAATCTTGAACTTTATTTGAAAAATCTTCATTTTCCATCATTTCATTCAATCTTTCTTGATCTTTTTGGTTTTCTAATTGTTGATTATAATTAGAAATTGATTCTTGTTTTTTTTGATTTTCTAATTGTTGTTTTATGGAATTTAAGGATTGATCTTGTTGTGTACTTTGTGCATAATTTTGTTTTTTTTGTATATCAGATAATTGATCATAAGTTGACTGCATTTCTTCTAAATTTTTATTGTATTCATCTAATTCTTTTTGCAATTCTTCTAAAGATTTTTCTTGAGATTGATTATTAATTTGTTGTTGATTTTCTTGATTTTGTTGCTCACTTTGTTGTTCACTTTGTTGTTCACTTTGTTCTTGATTTTGTTGTTGATTTTCATCTTGATTACATAAATTATAAGTTCTAACATTGTTCAAATTTTCAAAATCTATATTAGAAACATTTCCTATTTCAATATCATTAGAATAAGCTAAATCATTTTCATTAATATAATAAATTACTGGAGATAAATACAAATCTTTTGAATCTAAACTTACATCAATATTATAATTATAAAGTTCATCATAAAAAAAATATCCTGATGAATTTTTTGGCATATTCAAATCCAAACATTCTATAAAAAAACCTTTATTTACTCCTGTATTTAAATCTGAGATTCTTAATTTTATATCTTCATTTTTTTGATTTTCAATAAATAATTTTATAGAACCATTTTCATAAATTTTCTCAATTTTAACATCTGTTAATGAATATGATAAATGAAATGAAGATATTAAAAATAAAAAAACAAACACAGTTAAAATAATAATTTTTTTATCTGATTTATTATCAATATATTTTAAATTATTATTAAATATATTTTTTAATTTTGTTTTTAAATTAGTTTTTAAAATTGTTTTTAAAATCATCAAATCACCGATAATTTAGGCACAAATTGGATTACCAATAAAGTTATCAATAATAACATAGAAAGACCTGCAAAAAATGGCCATGTGTCTTTTAATTCTTTTTCTCTTGTAATATCTTCATTAATTGTTTTATATATTTCTTTTAATGTATTTGAGTTTACTGATTTAAAGTAATTACCTTTTGTTTCTAATGCAATTTTCCTAAGACCTTCTTCATCAAATTCTGAATACTGTGGATTTCCAAAGAAATCATATCCTAAAATGACTTCTCCATTTGATCCCATACCTATTGTATAAACTTGAATATCATTTTGTTTTGCATATAATATTGCTTCATCTATAGATAAAATTCCACTATTACTTACTCCATCACTTAGTAAAACAACTATTCTTTTTTTATTTGGTATAGAAGATGCCATGTCTACTGATAATGCAAGTGCATCTCCTATTGCAGTTGCTCCATTTGATAATGTCAAACTTGATAATTTTTCTAATGCTCTTTTATGATTAGGAGTTAAATATGAAAGAGTTCCTGCTCCTGTATTAAATGAAACAATTCCTACATAATCATTTTCTTCTAAATTTTCTATGAAAACTTTTGCAGACAATTTTGCTGCTTCCATTCTGTTTGGAGAATAATCTGTTGCTTGCATACTTCCAGAATTATCTATTGCTAATACAACATTAACTCCTTTTTTAAAATCCTCCAATTCTATTTTTGGATTAACTAGAGTAATAATAATTGAAAATAATAGTAATAGTTCTAAATAAAAAATAATATTTTTTCTATTCTTTATTTTTTTAGTTTGAGCTACATTTATAAATTTTAATGTACTAAACTTTAAAATTGATTTCTGTTTTCTTTTCTGAAATTTCATATAAAAATATATGAAAATTGGAATAATTATTAATAATAATAAGTATAATTTGTTTTCAAATATCATCTTTTCACCTTTAATGCTTTATATATATCATCTTGTGTTGAAATTGAAACAACAAGTGAACCATATTTTCTTAAATCGTTTTTTAATTCATTTGTATATTTTTCAATTTCTTTTTTGTAATTTTCTATAAATTTTTTATCTTCTGTATCAATGAATTTATTTTCACCTGTTTCTAAGTCTTCAACTTCAATAATACCCATTCCTTGAGGAATTTCATACTCGTTTTTATCATAACTTATTATTGAAAATACTTGATTTCTCTTTGTTAAATTTTTTATTTCTGATAAATAATCTTTATCTTCCATAAAATCAGATATTATTACTATAATAGATTTCTTCTTTGCTATTTTTGTCATTTTTGATAAAATATTTTTTAAATTTGAAGATTTGTTTTGAAATTTTATGTTTTTAATCAATGAATCAATAATTGCAAGTGCATATTTTTTTCCTTTTCTTGGTGGCATGTATAAATCAATATCATCAGTATATCCTACAAGTGAAATTTTATCATTATTTTTTACACCTGCAAATAAAAATGAAATTGCAATATACAGATTATATGTAAATTTATCAATATCTTTTCCAAAAAAATTTGATGAAGATAAGTCAAATAAAACATACAAATCTAAATCTCTTTCTTCTACAAATTTTTTTACATATGGTTTATTTAATCTTGCTGAAACATTCCAATCAATACTTCTAAAATCATCAGCATATTCATACTCTCTTATATCACTAAATTCAATTCCTCTTCCTTTAAAAATTGAATGATATGCTCCATTAAAAAAACCATCTACTAACATTTGTGCTTTTAATTCTATTTCTTTTACATTACTTAATATTTCTTTGTAATTTTTATCGAATGTATTTTCAACAAATGGATCATATGTAAAAAAACTCTTAATTTTATCTATTATCATTTTAATCTCAATATTTATGCTACTTCGATTGAATCAATTGCTTCTTTTATTACTAATTCAGATGTTACATCTTTTGCCATTGCTTCATATGATAATATAATTCTATGTCTTAATACATTGTAAGCTATTTCTTTTACATCATCAGGTGTAACATAATCTCTACCATCAAATACTGCGTTTGCTTTTGCTCCTATACTTAAATAAATTGTTGCTCTTGGTGATGGTCCAACTTCAATGTAATCATTTTTTTCTCTTAACTTATTTACAATTTCTAATATATAATCTTGAATTTCTTCATCTAAAAAAACATCTTTTATTATTTTTTGTGTTTTTTCAAAGAAATCTTTTTTAACAACTTTTTTTATTTCATATTGGTAATTTGTGGAAATTCTATTCATAATTTCTTTTTCTTCTTCTAAACTTGGATAGTTAACAATAATTTTAAACATAAATCTATCAACTTGTGCTTCTGGTAAATTGTATGTTCCTTCTTGTTCTATTGGATTTTGTGTTGCCATAACAAAAAATGGTTTATCTAACAAATAAGTTTCTTCTCCAATTGTAACTTGTTTTTCTTGCATTGCTTCTAAAAGAGATGATTGTGTTTTTGGAGGTGCTCTATTAATTTCATCTGCTAAGATTACATTTGAGAAAATTGGACCTTTTTTTGTTTGAAATGTTGAATCTTTCATGTTAAATATTTTTGTTCCTATAACATCTGTTGGTAATAGATCTGGTGTAAATTGAATTCTACTAAATTTTAAATCGCAAGCTTTTGCAAATGAATTTACAAATAATGTTTTTCCAAGTCCAGGAACTCCTTCAAGTAAAACATTTCCTCCTGATGCTACTGCCAATATACTCCATTTTACAACATCATCATTTCCTACTAATATTTTTGAGATTTCGTTTTTTAATTCTTGCATTTGATTTGATATTTCTTTAATTTCTTGATTTTCTTTGTTATCTTGATTTTTCATATTTTACACCTAAAAACATCAATTACATTTTTATTTAAAAATCTTATGAAATTATTTTTCATAAATTTATATTTTATTTATATAAAATAAATGTTTATATATTAGTTTTATATGATTAAATTATGAAAATTAAAATAATTACGACATTAGGACCTGCATCTAATAAAATTTCTACTATTGAAAAACTTTCAAAAAATGGAATGCAAATTGGAAGAATTAATATGAAATATTCTTCAATTGAAGAAGCATCTAAATTAATTGAAATACTTTCAAATTTAAATTGCGAAGTTCTTATTGATGTAAAAAATATTGATGAAGCAAAAAAGATTAAAGATTTAAAATTTAATTATCTCGCTTTAGCTTTTACTGAAAGTGTTAAACAAATAACACAGTTAAGAAAAATTTTTGCTCCAAAAAAAATATTTGTAATTGCAAAAATTGAAACAGCAAAAGGAGTAAATAATATTAATAATATTATTGATAGTACTGATGGAGTAATGGTTGCAAGAGGAGATTTAGGAAATCATGTTCCTATTCAAAAACTACCTTTATTTCAAAAATTGATTATAAAAAGATGTAATGCAAAAAAGAAGTTTGTTATTACGGCAACTGAAATGCTCTTATCAATGGTTGATTCAAAAACTCCAACAAGAGCTGAGGTTAGTGATGTTGCTAATGCTGTCTTAGATGGATCTAATGCTGTGATGTTATCAGAGGAAACAGCAATAGGAAAATATCCAGTGGAGGCGGTTGATATAATGAGAAAAACTATTGATACAACTGTTAGATATAAACATATTTTAAAGTAAATAGATAATCAATATTTTAATTTAATTTATTATTTATAAATATTCTACCTTTTATTAAATAATTAAAATATTTTTTTATAATTCTCCATTCCATTCTTCATAAAATTCATCCAAGAAAAATTCCATAAATTGATGCCTGTGTTCAGCAATTTGTTTTGCTGTGTCAGTATTCATTTTTTCTTTTAATAATAAAAGTTTTTCATAAAAATGATTAATTGTTGGAGGATTATTTTTTATATATTCTTCTTTTGACATATTCATATTTGGTTTAATCTCGGGATTATAAATTTCTGAACCTTTATAACCACCGTAACTAAACGTTCTTGCAATACCAATTGCACCTATTGCATCTAATCTATCAGCATCTTGAACAACATCAAGTTCAATTGATTTAAATTTTTGAATATGTCTGTCTCCTTTAAAAGAAATATTTAATATAATATTTTCTACGTGAATAATTATATCTTCTTGAACATTTAATGAAGTTAAAAATTCTCTTGCTTTACGTGGTCCAATTTTCTCATCTCCGTTATAAAACTTCGAATCTGCTATATCATGAAGTAATGCTCCTAATTCAACAACAAACATATTAACATTTTCTGTTTTAGCAATATTTTTAGATAATTTCCAAACACGATATATATGCCACCAATCATGCCCTCCTTCAGCATTAAATAAAACTTTTTTAACATAATCTATAGTTTTTTCAATAATAGTTTCTTGATCCATAAAAAAACAATGTTAAGAAAATATATAAAATTATATGTTTATTTACAATCTTTAATTTTTCTTTACTTCACTATTTCCTATTAAAAAATCATAAATGTTTATATATTAATAATAAAAATAAATACCATGACAAAAATCTTAATAATCTTAGGACATCCATCTATTAAATCTACATGTGAAA
>JAQUVJ010000034.1 GCA_028693395.1 Candidatus Nanoarchaeia archaeon
ATTTTTCTTTACTTCACTATTTCCTATTAAAAAATCATAAATGTTTATATATTAATAATAAAAATAAATACCATGACAAAAATCTTAATAATCTTAGGACATCCATCTATTAAATCTACATGTGAAACATTAATGGATAATTATATCATAGGTGCAAAAGAATCTAATAATGAAATAAAAATAATCTATCTTTCTGATTTAGAAAATGATTTTACATTGTCTCAAGGATATAACAAAATAAAGGAAAATCAAGAAATAAATGATATTCAAAAAAATATAACTTGGTGTGATAAGCTTGTTTTATTTTATCCTATATGGTGGGCAACAATGCCAGGAATCACAAAATCATTATTAGAAAGAATACTTTTACCAAAATTTGCTTTTAAATATTCAGAAAGTGGACAACTAAAAGGTCTATTAAATAACAAAAAAGTTAAAATCATAACAACATCAAATGCTCCAAACTTTTTTTATCAATTATTTCAAAGTAAGACAAATAAATTACTAATAAAAGGGATTTTTAAATCCTGTGGAATAAAAAAAATAAAATTTTATAATTTCGGATCTGTGATAAACACAAAGGATAAATCTAAATGGTTTAATAAAATATACAATATTGGAAAAGATGAAAAATAATGAAAGTATTAAAAAATGATGAAAACAAACAAACATTAATTGCATTATTATTAAATTCTTTTTTATTCATCATTAAACTTATTGCAGGAATTATTTCACATAGCACTGTTGTAATATCTGATGCAATAAACTCTTTAGGAGATATTCTTACAACCTATTTTATCTTTGTTGCTGTAAAAATAACAAAAAAAGGACCTGATATAGATCATCCTTTTGGACACAATAGAGCTCTACCATTAGCTGCATATACTGTTGCAATTTTTACTGGAATGCTTGGATTTGAAATAATTTCCTTAGGAATAAAACAAATTCAAAATCCAATAACAAAATCTTTAACATACATTGCTTTTGTTGTTTTATTAATTACAATTATGATTAAAATTTTCATGAGTATATTTTATTTTATTAAAGGTAAAAAACAAAATAATCCTGCTATAAAAGCAATTAGTGTTGATTCAAGAAACGACATCGTTATTTCAAGTGTTGCAATAATAGGTGTTTATTCTTCACTTATTGGATATCCTATAATAGAAGGATATATTGCAATATGTATGGGATTATTTTTAATATATAGTGCATTTAAACTTGGAAAAGAAAATATCGATTATTTAATTGGAAAATCACCAAGTGATGAATTAATAAAAAAGATAGAAAAAATAATAGAAAACTATCCTGAAATTCTAAGATGTAAAACAATTAAAGGACATTACGTTGGAAATATAATTCATTTGGAAATTGTAATTGTTGTTGATGGAAATATGAACGTATTAGATTCTCATAATATTGGAGCAAAGCTAAGAGATGAAATTCAAGGAATTGAAAATATTTCAAGAGTTTTTATTCATATAAATCCAGATAATGATAATTATATTAAACTAAATAATAATAATAATAATAATAATAATAATAACAATTAATAAAAGAAATATAAAATAAAAAACTTAACTAAACTAAGAATATAATAAAAACATAATAAAAATATACTAATTTTTTTATACTTAATCAAATTCTAATTAACATGACATATGACGATAAAGTTATCTTAATAGATTTAAGAACACAAAAAGAATATTTCAAAAACAATAATAAAGAATTCCAAACTCAATTTGGAACATTAACAGTTGAACAATTACAATCAGATGATTCTCATATTGAAACTGAAAAAGGATATAAATACTTAAAAATAAAACCACAATTTATTGATAAATACAATCACAAAAGAAGACAATCTCAAATAATGGATATTAAAGACACAGGATACATAATTACAAGATGTGGAATAACAAAAGATAGTGTTGTTGCAGAAAGTGGTTGTGGAAGTGGTGGATTTTCAACAATTGTTGCAAAGATTTGTAAAAAAATTTATTCATTTGATAATAGAGAAGAACATATCGATGTTGTAAAAGAAAATATGAAAATATTAGATATTGATAATATTGAATTAAAATTAAAGGATATTTACACAGATGAAATAGACATAGAAGAAAAAGTGGATGTTTTTTTATTAGATCTTCCAGAACCTCATAATGCTATGAAAAATGCAATAAAAAATACAAAGAAATATGGTTATATTGTTTGTTATTGTCCAAACATCAATCAAAATCAATTACTTGTAAATTACTTATTAGAAAATCATAATGAAGAATTAAAAATAGAAGAAACCATGGAAGTTCTAAATATAAAATGGATTTGTAAAGAAAGAAGTGCAAGACCATTTTATAAAGATACAATTCATAGTGGTTTTATGACTTTTTTAAGAAAATTATAATTCTTCAAAAGAAAATTGATTTCTACCATTATTTTTTGATTTATACAAAAGTTCATCTGCCTTTTTTATAAATTTATTATAATTTTTTTCTTTTGTAGAAAAAGCAATTCCTCCACTTAATTTAATTTTATATTTTAATAATAACTCATTTTCTGAAATTTCTTTTTGTATCTTTTTTACAAAATCTAAAATATCTTCTTTTGAATAATTAAAAGATAAAAATATAAATTCTTCTCCACCAAATCTTGCAACAATATCAAAAATATCTGTATTTTTTTTTAAAATTTTAGAAATTTCAAGTATTATTTCATCGCCAATTACATGACCATAACTATCATTTACATTTTTAAAAAAATCAATATCCATTAATATCATGCTTATTTTAAAATTTTCATTATCTTTTATTTTATCTATTTCTATATCAAAACAATCTTTGAAAAATTTCATAGTATAAAGATTAGATTTACTATCTTTTATTGAATCATTAAATACCAATCCTAGAGAATTAATTATTGAATCAAAGCTTGAATTAATATAATCTAAATCGTTTCTTGTAATACATACTTTATCATCAACTATGTTATTGTAAGCTTTTTTTGCCATTTCTGTTAAATAACCTAATACATTGGTTAATTCTTCATAATTTTTTTTAAAAACTTCTAATTTTTTTTCATCATTAAACATTCTTAACCCTATATTATTTAAAATAGAATGTATTTAAATCTTATGATTATTATTTAAGAATAAAAAAATATTTAAAATAAAATAAATAAAAAATTAAATATAATAATTACTTGAATCTGTTTTCTTTACTTCATTCTTTCTTCTAAATGTTTTTTGAAATTCTTCATAACTTTTAATTATTTCTGGAGTGGTTGATGCTCCTACTTTTTCAATTGCATCTAAAAAATCTTTTTTGTTAACGAATTCAGTTTCAGGATCTCTTCTTATTGCAAACATTCCTGCTTCCATACAGATATTTTCTATATCAGCTCCAACACATCCTTCTAATTTACTATTTAATTCCTCTAAGTTTACATCTTTATCAAGTGGCATGTTTTTTGTATGAATTTTTAAAATATTTGCTCTTGATTCTTTATCTGGAGCTCCTATCATCAAAACTCTATCAAATCTTCCAGGTCTTAAAATTGCATTATCTAATAAATCAGGTCTATTTGTTGAACCTATAATTACTACATTATTTAATTCCTCAAGACCATCAAATTCTGTTAAAAATTGATTTACTAATTTATCTCCAACATCATTTGATTTGTTTGAACTTCTTTTTGCAAATAATGAATCGATTTCATCAAAAAATATTATTGTTGGTGCTGTTTGTCTTGCTTTTTCAAATATTTGTCTAATTGCTTTTTCACTTTCACCAACCCATTTACTTAATAATTCAGGTCCTTTAACTAAAATAAAATTAGCTTCACTTTCTTTTGCAACAGCTTTTGCAAGCAATGTCTTACCTGTTCCTGGAGGTCCATATAATAAAATTCCTTTTGGTTTTCTAATTCCAAGTCTATCAAAAACTTCTGGATTTTTTAATGGCAATTCAATTGCTTCTTTTATTTCCATTTTAATATCTTTTAATCCACCAACATCACTAAAACTAACGTTAGGTTTTTCTATTAAAACTTCTCTCATAGCACTTGGTCTAACAACCTTTAATGCTTCATAAAAATCATCAATTTCTACTCTTAAATCATCTAAAAATTCTTTTGGAATTGTTTCATCATCTTTTAATTTTAAATTAGGCACAACTCTTCTAAGAACAACCATTGCTGCTTCTTTACATAATGATGCTAAATCTGCTCCTACAAATCCATGGGTTAAATTTGCAAGTTTTTCTAAATCTCTTGAAACACCAAATTGTTTAGATTTTTCAATTAAATCAAAATTTATGATATCTGAATCAAATATCTTATTTATTTTTTCATCTTCAACATCTTTTAAGAAATAAGCTTTCACTTCATCAATAATTATCATAAATTCGTCTTTGTATATTCCTTTTGATTTGAAATCAAATCTATTATATATTTCGGCAACTTTATCTAATAATCTATTAATCAATCCAAGATTTGCTTCATAAACTTCTTTTATCTCTCTTGTTTTTTCTAATTGTTCTGATAAATATTTTTCACTTTTAATAGATTCATCTAATTTCTTCTTTTTATTTTCTATTTGAGTTTCTAATGCAATTATTTCATCTTTTTTATCAGTTATTTTCTTCTTCAATAAGTTTAATTGAGTTAAAATTTTTGATGATTCTTCTGTACTTGTTAAACTTTTTTCTAAATTTAATTTATTCTTGCTTAAATTTTCATAATCTGATTTTAATCCTTCTAATTCATGCATGTTTTCTTGAATAATTTTGGATATTCTTGTTTTGTTTTCTACATTTGATTTTAATCTTCTATCTATTGTTTGAATGTTTTCTTCAAATTGATTACTAAAATAGCTTTTTAAAATATCTGCATGTAAACTTCCATTTATAGGCATGTTTCTTGTGTGAATTTTTAAGATTGATAATCTTCCTTTTTTATTCGGAACACCTATTTCAATTTCTCTATCAAATCTACCAGGTCTTCTAAGTGCTGGATCAATGTTATTAATTCTATTTGTTGCTCCTATTACAATGACTTTTCCTCTTGATTCAAGTCCGTCCATTAATGATAATAATTGTGCTACAACTCTTTTTTCGACTTCTCCTTCTGCTTCATCTCTTTTTGGAGCTATTGCATCTATTTCATCTATGAATATAATCGATGGTCCATTTTTTTCTGCATCGATAAATTTTTTTCTAAGATTTGCTTCACTTTCTCCATAAAATTTTGAAACTATTTCTGGTCCGTTAATTGTAATGAAATTTGAATTTGTTTCTGTTGCAATTGCTTTTGCGAGTAATGTTTTTCCTGTTCCTGGAGGTCCATGTAAGATAACTCCTTTAGGTGGTTCTATTCCTAAAGCTTCGAATAATTCAGGATGTTTTAGAGGTAATTCAATCATTTCTCTAATTTTTTTTAATTCATCTTCTAATCCTCCAATATCCTCATATGTTATTCCTATAAATTTATTTTCCATTTCATCTATTTTTGCAAGTGGATCATAAATTACTTCTGTGTTTTCTGATACAAAGACCATTTTGTTTTTTGGATTTGTTTCTGTTATTATGAATTTTATATCTCCTAGAGTAAATCCTAAAAGAGAATCATCAATGTTAAAGATATCATTAAAAATAGGAGATGAATTCATTGCACTTCTTCTATTTTTTGCTCCTCCAAGTGAAACAAAATCTCCTTTGGTTACTCCTCTTCCAAGAAGTCCCATTTTAAATAATTCTTTTGGTGCTTTTATGAACATATTTTGAGTGTTTGGTCCAAGTGTGATTTTTTTTGCTTCTACAACATCAGCTTTGAAAACTTTTACAGGTTCTCCAATATTAGTTTCAGCATTTCTTCTTGTTAAACCATCCATTCTAATTATATTTAATCCAATGTCACCAGGATATGCTCTATCTACTAATGCGATTGTTTGTCTTTTTCCTTCGATTACTACATATTCTCCAGGTCTAACTCCTATTTTATGAAGAAAAACTGTATCTAATCTAACTATTCCTTTATTTACATCGTCTATATGAGCTTCTGCTACTTTTAACATTGGGTTTTGTGGTTCGGTTTCTTTGTTCAAAAAAATCACCTATTTTTGTTGACTTTAAATCAACAAGATAGTATTTTAACTAATATATAAATTTTACGATTTTTACTTTTTACTTTATTTTAAAATAAATAAATCTAAGAAAAATTAAATAAAGATAGATTATAAATGTTTATGTTTTAAGAAAAAAAATAAAAAGTAAAATAATTTTA
>JAQUVJ010000016.1 GCA_028693395.1 Candidatus Nanoarchaeia archaeon
TTTTTTTTTCTTCTTCCATAAAAATCATTTAAATAAAATAAGGTCCTAAAAAATTTATATTTCTACTTTCACTTTCTATTACAACTGAAAACATATAATTTACTATTTCGTTATAAACATATATATTAACTCTAGCGTATGAATCATATAAAGGATTCTTTAGTAATTCTGTATATCCATATCCTGTTGATGTTTCTAAAATATCACCAACAAAAAAAGTAAAATTTGAATTTATATTAATATTATTTTCAAGATTTTTAATATTTGAAATAATATTTGAAGTATTAATTGGTTCAAAATTATCTTTTTCTCCAATTTTATTAATTATTATTTGAATAAATGAATTAGATAACACATAATGTGTTTCATTTTCTAATATTATTAATTCATCTCTATTTGAAATAACTACATTTTCTGATATTTTTCTTTCTTTAATATCAAAACTATCTCCAAGCATAATTTTTAATGAATCATTAGATGCAATTATATTTGTTCCTTTTAAATCTAAATTAATAATTTTTTGTGAACCTTTTCCTTCTTTTACTAATTCTTTTAAAATTGTATCAATCTTTTTTGCTTCTGATTCTACAACCTTCAACTCAGAATTTAATTTTATCTTATCAAGTGTTGGAGATAAATAATTCAAAACTAGAATAATAACAATAAATGCTAATGAGAAATATAATATTGATGAAACCCATACATCAGCTTTTTTATTTATATTTTTTAATATTCTAAACATAACAATCACTTCAATAACATAAAAAGGAATAATAAATAAATAAAAAAGTTTTATTCACAAACAAAACTAGTAATGATGCTTGGTTTTATTGAATTTGCTGATGGTTCTGGACATGCAACAATTTTTTTATCTTTATTGACTACATAAGGAATTAATCTTAATTCTTCAAAATTTGATATATTTTCTAAACTATCATTCAAAGTAATATTGATTTTTTTATAATGACCTGCTTTAAATAATTCTAAAAATTCAAATTCATAACTTATGAAGTTTTTATCAAATATCACAAATTTAAATCCTTCTACATCACTTGTTGCATCATTTGAAACAACAAAAATCATATTAGTTCCATTATGACAAATTCTATAATCATCATTTAATTTTGAAATACTAAGTTTTGCAGCAGAACATCTACTTTCTAAACTATATGTGTCACCTAAAATAACTGCTTCAGATGTAAAATTATGAGAAAAAGCAGCCATTAATGCACCTACTGTAATTGATAAAGCAATCAATAAAATTGATGCAATCAATGGAGATAATGCTTTTTTACTCATTTTAACACCTAAATTCAATTATCTAAATCAATTGCATTTAATTTAATTGATTTACCAGCACATGTAACTTCTCTACCATTAACCATTGTATATGGAACTAATTCAATACCAACTAATTTTCCATTACTTAAAAAATCAGCTACATTAGTAACACCACTATCAAAAATTTCATCAAAACTTTTTGCATAACCTTTCAATAATATTGAACCTTGTTCAAATGCATATTTTTCTGTTAAAATGTCTGTATTTCCAATCATTGAAACATAAAAACCATTAATATCTTGATTACCAGTATTTCTAACTCCTATCTTTAATGTAATGTTTGTATCTGAACTATTACTGTAAAATACTCTTTTAACACCACTTACTTCTGTAAACTCAACGTCTACTGCTGTACTACACATAACTTTATCATCTGAATTTGCCTCTGAAGCTTCAGACGTGTCTCTTACATAACTAGTTCCCCAATTCATAACAACAGCTCCCAAAGCTACTGAGAACGCAATTAATAATACTGTTGCAATTAATGGAGATACACCTTTTTTATTTCCTTTCATTTTATCACCCATGAAATATATATTTTATTATCTTTTGTTACTTTATAAATTTATTTCACTACTACTACTTACAATACATGATATCATTGAATTTATATATTCTATTTGAACAAACATTTTTATTATTAATATTGCCAATCATTGGACTTATATCTAAACCTGAAATCATATCCAATTTTAATACTTTGTAATTCCATTTTTCCATTGGTAATAACATTGTTCTTTCAATATAATTTGATGTTTTTGAATCAATATAATAAATATTTACAAAAATTCCTTTAATATCACTATAACCTGAATTTTCTGCAGTAAAATAAATAAAAGATTCATCTTGACATATATTTGTTATTTTTATATCTGTATCATCACAATTTAAATAATTTACTACAATATTTTGAACATCATCTGCTTTTTGCATAGAATAATTTGTTATATATCTAATTCCAAAAGTAGCAATACTTATTGACATAGCAATTAATAATATGTAAGCAATATATGGAGATACACCTTTTTTATTATACATTTTAACACCTTTTAATATATTTTTTATATAAATTTTTTAATCATTACCTTTATTTAAAATTATCAATGGATTTGTCATTGAATATTTTCCTATAAACAAATCTTCATCATATATTTCTACTTCCTGAAATGAATTTATTATTAAAGTACTTTGAGATTTTAATAAATGTTGATGAGACAAATTTAAATTATTTGTTGTTATAATTTTGACATTACTCTTAAAATAATTAAACAAAAATACTTTATTTCCATGAGATATAAAAATAAACAATTCATCATTTAAATCATTATCTCTTAAATTTTTTAATTGATTTAGTATAATTGATTTATATGTTGTAAATACATAATTCTCATCTAATTCATAAGCTAATACTCGATAAGAATCTTTTAAATCTAAATATACATTATCAGAAAAAAATTTTCCTTTATCAAATGAATTAGAATTACTTAATATATTTTTACTAGCAATTATACTTGAAAAAGAAATTATAATTATTATTGATGATAATATAAAAACTTGAGATTTTTTTGAGAAAGACATCAAGACACCATTTCTTTTTTCTTTTGTTCTATTAAATTCTTAATTTTTTCAATTTTATTAGCATATAAACTTCTTTCTGTTATTGAAAGAAATTTTGTGTTTTTTTCAATTTTAATTAATTCTTTTTCTAAATTTTCTATATCTTTTAGTTGCTGTGATTTTTCTTTTGATTCATTTAATATTTGATTTTTTTTTAAATTATCTTTCTTTATATATTTAATTTCATTATTATCATTTTGTGAATTATTTATTAAATTATTTAATTTTAAATTTATATCTTTAAAATTTTCTTTTAATTCTTCTATTTCTTTTAATAATTCCTTTTTATTTTCCTTTGAATTATTTGTAACTTGGTCAATTAATTCAATTATTAAGTTTTTTAATTCTTTTTTGTTTTCTTTTGAATTATCAATTAAATTATCAATATTTTTTAATAATTCTTTTTTATTTGATTTTGCATTTTGAGAAGATTCATTTACTAATTCTATAATTTTATTTCTATTTTCTGTTGATCTTCTTTTCATTTCTTCAATTTCTTTTGTTAAATTTTGTATTTCTTTTTCTAATTTTTTATAATTTTTTTCTTCATATGAAATTATTGATTCTTTATTTATTTGTGAATTTGCTTTAATTTCTTTTTGTTGTGATTGAACAATTTCTTCAACTTCCAATTTTAATCTATTTATTTTTTCCAATAAATGTTTTGTTGAACTATCAACTTTTTCATTAAGTTTACTTAAGTTTATTTGAGAAACAGGAATTGTATTTTCTTTTATGAATTCTTTATCAACTTTTAATTCTTCATATTCATTTTCTAATTTTAAGTCTTTATAAGCCATAGACAATGCTTTTAACATTTTAAAATCTTTCACATCTTTTCTTTGTGGCAAAACTTCCAATTCTACATATTCTTTCATTAATAGCACCGATGATTTTAATAAATTATATTTTATTTTTTTGATTTTTTTTATTTTATATTTCTATTTTTAATTTTAATTTTTATTTTATATTTCTATTTTTGATTTTTATTTTATATTTTGAATTTTTATTTAATAATATAAATAATAATAATAGTAATAATGATAGCAATAATGATAATAATGGGAACAATAATTACAAATAAAAAAATATTAAAATATTTTATCTTTTTGAAAATAATCCATGTTTTATTGGTTTTGGAGGACTTAAAACATTTGAATTGTTTGGATTACCAATATTTTCCATTGGATTTTGTAAATTTTGTGGGTTCATTGTTGGTGGACCTTGTATTCCTAATGAATTAAAATTTGGTAATGGAATTTGTGAATTTGTTGCTTGATTCATTTGTGGATTTCTTAATGGAATTGAATTGTTGTTGATATTATTGTTTAAATTTGTATTCTGTTTTAAATTTTGATTTACACTTTGATTTGAATTTTGTAAATTCATAGGAAAATTTTGTTGTTCGTTAAATTTATTATTAAAATTTCCATTATTTTGTAAATTTGAAAATGGTGGTGCCATATTTTTAAAACTGATATTTTCTTTATTATTTTCTGATAAATTATTTTTAAATGGATTTTCAATTGGTTTATCAAAAGGATTTTCAAAAGGATTAAAATTTTGATTTAAATTATTTAAACCATTGTTTGAAGTATTACTTAAACCATTATCTTGAGTTTCTAATTCACTTTTATTATTTGAATCTTTATTCTCATTTGTTTTTTCTTCTTCTAAATTATTTTGATTATTTATTTTTTGAGATTGATTTGTTTTTAATAAAGAGTTTTCAATTTTTGTTACTTTTTCTTTAATTTCTGAAAATGAATCGAATTCTTCTGAGATTTTTATCATTGCTTTTGCTATTTTTTCCATTCTATCATTTACTTTGTCTAAAGAATCTACTAAATTTTCTTTTACTGATTGAACTTCTATTCTAAGTTCGCTCATAGTCATTACACTGCTTTCATCTTCATAGAATTCTCCTGCTTTTTGGAAGACTTTTAGTAAAGAATTAATAGATTTATCTAAACTATCAATAGAACTACTAAGTTCTACCTTTTCTTTTTCATAAGAACCTGGATTTTGTTTTAATTTTTCAATTTCTTTTTTAACATTCTCAAATTCATCGCTTGGTAGAATTTGGTAAAAATCATCAGCCATAATAATCAAAATAATATTATACATAATTGTTTTTAAAAGATTGTTTTAACTTTAAATAAATGAATTTATATTTATAAATAAAAATTATTTTATTATCTATTTTAAATTTAGATTATTTGATTATATAATTATATGATTATATGATTATGTTTTAAATTAACATTTTTTAATTATTTTGTTTAAATTATATTATTTAAAATTATTATTATTATTATTATTATTATTATTATTATTATCAATATTATATTATGATTATTATTTATATTAATATTATGAGTATTACTATATTAATAATCATTATAATTATCCTTTTTTTATAGATTTATTTTCTTTAAATTTATTTTCTTTAGATTTATAAAAAATAAAAAAAAGAAGTATTGCAACAGAAATATATATGTCTGCTAAATTATTTACAAAAAAATACATGTATATATAATCTCTAACGTAACCTAAAAATATTCTATCAAAAGTATTAGAAACTGCTCCTGAAAAAATTAAAATAGAAGATATAAATAATATTTTGTTCTTAAAAATAATTTCTCTATTTTTTAAAAAAATATAAATCATATATGATAAAAAAATAATAGATAAAATAGAAATAATTAAAGGATATTTGTTCAAAATTCCTAAGGAAATCCCATAATTTTTTACTGGTCGAATTATGTAATTATTAATATTTTTTGTAAATGATTTTAAAAATAAATCTATAAATAATAAAAATATTGAAGTAAATATAAAAAAAACATATCTTTTTTCATTGTTATATTTATTTTTATTAATTTTATTGATATTAACTTTATTGCTATTAATTTTGTTGTTATTAATTTTATTGGTATTATTATTTGTCATTTTTTTATCATTATTATATTTTTATTATGTTTTTTTATATTTTACTATGCTTTATTATATTTTTATTAATGTTTTATAATTAATTATTATTACAAATACATTTAAAATTTTAATAATTATGCATTACTCATTATTTCAATAACATCTAAATGTTTTAATTTATGATCTGCACCAATTACTCTTTTTTCTTTAACATCCATTGCTTTAATAAAATGTTTTCCTAAATCTGTATGTATTTTATAAGCAAAATCAATTGCTTTTGATCCATTTGGAAGTAAAAAACAATCTGGCAAAATTCTTCCATTTTTATCTTCTAATTTATTCATTCCTCCTGGAAATATAGCAATGTAATCTAATAAATCAAAAACACAGTGATTAATTACTTGTTGAATTCCTGTTGAATTACATTTTTCTAAAATATTGTTTTTTACAAATTCTAATGCTTTGATTTGTCTTTCATTCAATTTTCCTCTTCCTTCTTGAGTTATTTCAAAATTATTGTCTCCTGGAAGATAATCAATTAAATTATGATTTGATGCTTCTCTTAATACTAATTCAGATTCTGCACTTACTGGAATTATTAGATAATTTGGAAATTCTTTTTTTAATCTTTCAACATTTTCTATTGTTTGTGGAATATCTATTTTGTTTGCTGCTATTATTATTGGTTTTGATATTTTTCTTAAACTTGATGCAAATCTTTCTAATTCTTGATCAGTCCATTTTGCAATATTTTCTTCTTTTAATTTTGATAATTCTAAAGCTTCTACTACTTTACTTTCTGTTAATCCTAAACCTGTAAATTGTCTTGTTATTTCTTCTATTGGATCTTGTTTTAATTGTTGAATTTGTTTTGTAAATTTTGGCCAAACTTTATTTAAAATTCCTAAATACCATTGGTCTAATTCTATTTCCAAAAATTTTACATCGTTTACTGGATCATAAGAATTTCTTGGAACATTTTCACCTTTTTCATTTGTTGAGCCGCTCGCATCAACAACATGAATCAAAGCATCAGCTTGTCTTAAATCATCTAAAAATTTATTTCCCATACCTTTTCCTTCATAAGCTCCAGGAACTAAACCTGCAACATCAATTATTTCAACTGGAACAAATCTTTGATGTTTTTTACAAAAACCTGTTCTTGGATTACATTGAACATTAAAAAAAGTATCAACACAATCTATTCTAACATGTCCAAAACCTTTATTTGGCTCAATTGTAGCAAATGGATAATTTGCAATTAATATATCTGACATTGTCAATGCTTTAAAAAAAGTACTTTTTCCTACATTTGGTTTTCCTACAACTCCAAGTAACATAAATTCACCTATTTTTAAAAATCATCAATTCTTTATAAATATTGATTTTTTTTTATCATATTTCTCTTTATTTAATATTTTTATATGATTTTTTATATTATTTTATTAAATTAATTATTAAATTAATTATTAAATTAATATATATATATAAATGAAATACATAATATAATAATTAAATAAATTAATAAATTTAAATGTAATTCACTTATAATTAAAAAAAATATTCTTAAGATGAAAATTACTATATTTTGTATAAGTTTTGAAATTAATGAAAAAAACATAATAACATGATTAATAAATCTCATACAGAAATCTATAAAAAAATCTATATTTTCATTATTTTCTTTTTTGTTTAAATTGTTATTTTTTAATATAAACATTATTAAAAATATAACTAAAAATATAACTAATATAAATATTCCAAATAAAACTATAGAATTAAAAATCATAATATCACATAGAAAATGGGTCTGCCCCGATTCGAACGGGGGATCTCTCGCGAGTCAGGCGAACGTCATAGCCACTAGACCACAGACCCAAAAAAAAATAAAAAATTAATTTGTGTCATAATATAATTCGACGCTTCCTGTACCTACTGGAACAAATTGATTTATCATTATGTTATTTGATATATTATCAATTTTATCTGAATTTCCTGTTTTTGCAGCTTCTAAAAGATGCACAATAGGAGTTTCAAATGAAGCTTTTAATAAAACACTGTCTTTTCTTGTAACTATTCCATTTCTTGTTATTCCTAAAACAAGTCCTTTATAAGTCATCATATCTGCAATTAAAAATATGTGTCTAGGATCTACTTCAATTCCTTGTTCTTCAATAACTTGAATTGCTTCTTCAACAATTGATTGTCTTGCTGCTTCAATTCCAAAAAACTTTGCAACTTCATTTATATCATTACATCTTGTTCTTAGTTTATCTACATAATCTTTTGCTAAAACATCTTTCATATTAATTCCACTAGTTAAGATTTCATATGTTCCATCATTTTTCTTAAAAGCAAAAACTTGATTTAAACCTTTTACTCCAGATATATAGATTTTTTTTAATTTTTCTTTATCTTGATATAATTTTTCTAATGATTTTTCAACGTATGAAAATACTATTTTATTGGAATCTACTTTTAATTCAACATTTTTTGATTTTGGTTTTATTAAAGTTTCTATTTTTTTCATAGTTAAATCTAATTTTTCCATTTTTTCATTATTAACATTTAATATTAATGAAAAATTTGCCATATCAATATCAATTGAATCTAAAACATCACTTAATAGACTTTCTTTTAATAATCCAACAATTTTATTAACATCTTTCTCATTTTCAAATTCTTTATTTAAATAAATTTTCATTTGAGGAGATTTTAATGTTTTTCTTGAATCTAATATTTCTATTAATCTTGGTAATCCTGTTGTAACGTTCATTTCTGCAACTCCCGCAAAGTGGAATGTGTTTAATGTCATCTGAGTACCTTGTTCTCCAATTGATTGAGCAGCTGCTAAACCAACTGGTTCTCCAACTTCTACTTTTATTTTATTATATTCACTAGATATTAATTCTAATAAATTATCAAATTGTTTTTGAGTTAATCCTTCTTTTTGAGCTTTCTCAAAAGTTTCGTCTAAAATTGATGAAGGTAACATTTCATATTCTTTATTTATTTTTAACATAATCATCCCCTACGCTTTTTTAATCATTGAGATTAAATAATCAATGTCTAAACTTCCATTCTGACTCTTTGCAACATCTACTTCATCAGTACCATATTTAAATTGGATTATGTCTTCACCAGATTTAACTGCTCTGTTTTCACAGATTTTTATATCTTGAAGTGAATTTGATAATCTTCTGTTTAAATAACCTGATTGAGGAGTTCTTAATGCTGTGTCCATTAAACTATCTCTTGCTGTAATAGCCATAAAATAAAAGTCTGAAGGTGTTAATCCATCTTTAAATCCTCTTGATATAAAACCATGTGCTTTTGGACTGATATCTCCTTCTTTATAACATGATAAAGTTCTATTTTTATAACCATAATTAATTCTTTCTCCTCTTAGGGCTTGTTGTCCTACACATCCACTCATCTGAGCAATATTTAAAACATTTCCTTTTGAACCAGAGTTTACTTGAATCATTAAGTTATTCTTTCTTGTATCAATGTTTTCTATTATTTTTTCTCCTATTTTATTTCTTGTCTTACTTAATAATAAATTTATTTGACCTTCAACTTGATCTTTTGTTATACTTCCTTCTGAAAAAGATTTAACTATCTTTTCAATTTCTTTTTCTAAGAAATTATATTCATCATTTATTACTTTTTTATCTAATTCTGACATAAATAAATCATTAACATTTACTGTTAATCCAAACCAATTCAAAAATCTAATTCCAAGCCATGCTATTTTTTGAATAACATCCATTGCTTCATCTTGTGAATATTGGTTTAAAATATGTCTTATCATTAATCCTGATTCTACTCCTATGATTTTTTTGTCAATAACTCCTTTTTTCAAAAATCCATTTTCTACAACAGTAATTGCATCTTCAAGTTGATCTTTTTCTTTTAATCCACCAACAAATAATTTATTCTTTGCTGTATAATTAAAAGTATCAGGTATTATTACACTAAAAATCTCTTTTCCTGTTACTGTTTCTCTTTGTGGTAATTTATCAAAATTAGTTACACCAATTGAATGTAATAAAAATATTGCATCTTTTCTTGGCATATCTTTAACGTAATAAGTTAAAACAAAGTTTCCTGCAATTGCATCTAAAGCTGAACCAATAATAGCAAGACCATGTCTTCCTGAAATTAAATGATTATCTACTTTCATTAACATTTCTGCTTCTGTTCTTGCTTCGTATGTTTGAGGAACATGTAAGTTCATTTCATCTCCATCAAAATCTGCGTTATAAGGTGTACATACAGCTGGATTAATTCTAAATGTTTTTCCATCAACAACTCTAACAAAATGGCACATGATTGATAATTTATGTAATGATGGTTGTCTATTAAATAAAGCAACATCTCCATTCAATAAATGTCTTTCAACTACATATCCTGGTTCTAATTCTTCTAAAATTTGTTCTTTTGAACCTTCGGTTATCATTTTTTTTGTTCCATCAGGTCTTACAACATAATTTGAACCTGGATAATTTTCTGGACCATTTATAATAAATTTCTTCATGTATTCCATGTTAAATTCATTTACTTTTTCTGGAATTGTTAATTTCATTGCTACAAATCTAGGAACACCTACTTCATTAATTCTAATTAAAGGATCTGGTGAAATAACACTTCTTGCTGCGAAATCACATCTTTTACCAATTAAGTTTTTTCTAATTCTTCCTTCTTTTGTTTTTAATCTCTCAGTTAAAGATGTTAATTTATCTCCTGATTTTGTTCTTGCAGGTGGTAATTGTGGTATTGAGTTGTTGTAATATGTCGCTACATGGAACTGTAATAAATCCCAAACATCTTCAATAACAACTTCTGGTGAACCTGCGTTTACATTTTCAGATAATTTTTGATTATATCTAACAATTTCAATTAATTTATGTGTTAAATGATCTTCACTTCTTTCTCCTGATTCTAATGTAATTGATGGTCTTACTGTTACTGCTGGAATTAAGAACATTGTTAATACCATCCATTCTGGTCTTACATTATATAAATTGTATAAAGGTAAATATTCCTCAGGTATTCTTTCTAATCTTGATCTTGCTTCAATTGGTGTTATTCTCTTTTTGTTTTCATAAAATAAATATGGTTTTTCAAGTTTAACTTTTGAAACAATTTTATGTTTACAATGAGGGCAATCATTTACTTTTCTTGCTTCCAATAAAAACATTTTATTTAATTTTTCTCTTAATTCTTTTTGTGGATATTTATGCATCCTTTTCAAAAATGCTTCTAATTTTGGTTTATCTAATAATGGCATTCCACACTCAGGACATGTTGAATATAACATTTTATAGATATCATCTATAAATGAAATATGAAAAACAGGTCTTGCAAAACTTATGTAACCTGTATGACCTGGACAATGTTTAACATCTTGTCCACATGTTTTACAACTTAATGCAGGGTCAATAACTCCCATTCTTGTATCCATTAAACCTCCATCTACTGGATATCCTTCTCTATCATACAATTCTGGGGTAACTATTTTTACAGTTGCCATTTTTTTTATATCTTGAGGGGATAATATTGAAAAGCTTATTCTAGATATCTTTTCTCTTAAAATCTTTTTTTTCATTATGATAACACCTTAATTAAATACATCTTTTACTTCTATTTTTGGTTTGATTCCAATTGCCTCTAATTCTTGCAAGAAAAGTTTGAATGCATGAGCCATTCTTACTTTTCTCATATCTGTATTATTTCCACAACTTGGACATTGATATACATTTTTGTATCTATTATAATAACCAATTGATCCACATTCTGTACAAATTACAAACTCTTCTTCATCTGCACTAAATCTTTCATGCATTAAGACTGAAGATCCATGAGCTACAATAGCATCTTTTTCCATCTCTCCTAATCTTAATCCACCTCCCTTGTCTTTTCCTTCAACTGGTTGTCTTGTTAACAATTGTTTTGTTCCAGTACTTCTTGCTTGTATTTTATTTGAGACTAAATGTTTCAATCTTAAAAAGTACATATTTCCTACAAAAATTCTTGTTTTATATCTATTACCATTTCTTCCATCATACATAACTTCGGCTCCATCTTCTCTAAATCCTAATTCATGTAATTGATTTTCGACATCTTCATATTTATCGGAATTAAAAGTTGTTCCATTCATAAATTTTCCAGCTAAAGCTCCTGTTTTTCCATACATTATTTCCATAATATGTGAAACTGTCATACGACTTGGGATTCCTGCTGGTGTTACTAATAAATCAGGTATTGTTCCATTTGCACTAAATGGCATATCTTCTTGAGGAACTAATCTACTAATAACTCCTTTCTGACCATGTCTTGAAATTAATTTATCTCCAATTTCTGGAATTTTATTTTGTCTAATTCTAACATTTACTTGTTTATTTCCTTCTAAATTCTCAGTTAAAATAACAAAATCAACAATTCCTTCTTCTCCTTCTTTTATTGAAATTGAAGAATCTCTTCTTGCAATTATTGTTAAATTAAAATCATTATCTGAATTTAAAAATCTTGGTGGTGATGTTTTTCCAATTACTACATCTCCTTTACTAACTGTTGCTTCTGGATAAATTATACCATCTCCTTCAAGTAATGAATATTGTTTTTCTGTTTTATATCCTTTAATATCTTTATCAGGTAAAACAATTTCATCCATAAATCCACCTGGATATCTTACTTCAGAACCACTTAATGGTCTAAAATATGAACTTCTAAAAAGTCCTCTTTCTACAGATGATTTATTCAAAATAATTGCATCTTCCATATTATAACCATCATATGCCATAACTGCAATAACAACATTTTGTCCTTCAGGATGAACATCTGCATCAATCATATCCATAACAGAACTTTTAACTAAAGGAACTTGTGGATAATGCATTAAATGAACATCAACATCAAATCTTAATGGATAATTTAATGAATATAAACCAACACATTGTTTTTGGTTTTTAGTACCAATCAAAAGTCTTGCTGAGTGATTAAATTCACCAAATGGAACTTTTGCTGTAGTTAAACTTAAGTTTGCTAATGGGTTTATTTCTAAATGTGTATGATCTAAAGTTAATTCTTCATCTTCAAATGCAACTAAAGCATTTTCTTCTTCTGCTGCATCTAAATATTCAATAACACCATTTGCAACTAAATCATCCCAAGTAAGAGCTCCTGATTTTACTTGTTCAATATGTCTATCAGTTAACAATGGTTTTCCATTTTTTACAACAATTAATGGTCTTCTTAATCTTTTTTCTTTTGTAAAAAGATAAACAGTGTCCATATCGGAATCATAATAAACATTTACATTTCCATCTATTTCATTGTTTCTTCTTAATAATTTAACATTTTCTATAAAATCCAATGGATTTTCTGTGGTTCCAACAAACCTTCCATCTATAAAAACATCTGAATTCATAATTATCACCTACTTATTGGTCTTAATCCAATATCCTTCAATTTGTCTTCCAACTCTTCATTATTTGAGTTTAACGAAACTTGAGCAAGCATTGACATATTTTTTCTCAAACCAATTGTAGGACCTTCTGGAGTTTCAATTGGGCATAATCTTCCAACATGACTTGGATGAAATTGTCTTGCATCAAAGTTTGTTTGTGATGAAGATAATGACGATGAAACTCTTTGCAAATGTGATATTAATTCACTAAAATTAATTCTTTGCAATCTTTGTGCAACTCCTAATCTACTTGGGGACCATTCTCCAGTTGACATTGCTCCCATAACTTTATTTGAAAATAAATTTTCTCTTACAAGAACTCTAACTTTTGGAATTTTTCCTCTTTTAATACTTCTTTGAAAACTATAATTTAAATCATTTATTAATAAATTAAATGACATTCTAAATAAATCTTCTAAAGCATCTCCACTAAATTTAATTCTTTTATGTAAATAATGATCTCTTTCATCTAATGGTGCAAATCCTTCAACAACCATTAAATATTTTTTAACTAATTTACATAAATAATATGCTTTATACAAATTATCATTTTTATCTTGTTTATTTACATGTGGATAAAAAACATTTTCTAATACTTCTTTAATTTGTTCAATTTTTTGTTCTTTAGTTGCTGTAGTTAAAATGTCTTTTGATAATCTTTCAAGTGCTTCTTCTTGAGTTTTTACATCCATAAACTTATATAAATTTAAAACAACAATGTCCATTGGTTGACCATTGTGTGATGAAAATGCTGCTATATCTTTATCACTTGTTAAACCTAAAGCTTTTAGTGCTAAAACTACTGGAAAACTATATCTTGAAAATCTAACTTTTAAAACATCTTCCTTATCTTTTTCTAAAGAATGAACTATTTTATATTGACCACTTGAAGAAAAAGTTTTTGCAACTTTGTTTCCTTTTGAATCTTCTTGAATTAGAATATTATTTTCTGCTAATTCTTCAAATTTAACAATAACTTTTTCAACACCATTAATTATAAAATATCCACCTGTGTCATATGGATCTTCTCCTTGATCAATTAATTCTTTTTCATTTAATCCGTTTAAATGACAATATTTTGATCTTAACATAACTGGAAAATTACCAATATCAGCTAAAAAAGAATCTCTTTGAATTCCATTTAATAAACTTGATACCTCAACAGTTATTCTTCCAGTATAAGATAAATTTCTAAGTCTTACTTCATTTGGATAAATTGCTCTAGTAGAACCATCTGCCTCAATAACTTGAGGTTTTGACATTTTTACTTTCCCAAATTTAATTTTAAACTCATCAACATCAACAGGCAAAACTGAAGGTTCAATTATCTTTCTTTCATCAATTATTTTTTGCATTCCTTCTTCAATAAATTGATTGTAAGATAAAATATCTGAATCAACAATTGAATGTAACTTAAAATATGAATTGATTAATGCTATTCTATCATTTTTATTCATTAGAAACCACCCTATAATATACTTCTTTAAAACTTCTAAATTTTCTTTCTATTTTTATTACAGTATTTGGCTCTAAATTTAAAGAAAGTATTGCTGGATCTTTTCTTTTTATCTTTGGTAAACTATTTAGAGAATACTTCTTTAACAACTCTTCCTTTTCTGAATCACTTAGAACTATATGAATCGGAACTAAAACATGTTTTATACCTTCACTCATTATTATGCCCCCTTTAGAATGAATCGGACGGGATTTGAACCCGCGACCACTTGATTAAAAGTCAAGTGCTCTACCAAGCTGAGCTACCGATCCATACTCATTTCAATACTTTAAAAAAATAGTACGCCCTGGCCGGGATTCGAACCCGAGTCGAAGCCTCGACAGGGCTTCATGATAACCAGCTACACTACCAAGGCATAACTACTTCATGTGATTTTGAATTACTATTTAAAAGTTTTTATAATCACATGTGAAATCCCTTCCCCCGGACTTGAACCAGGAACCTCGCGGTCTACAGCCGCGCGCTCTAACCAATTGAGCTAGGAAAGGAAATTTCTCTCACAACAAGACTTTGAAAAAAGAATTTATTTATAAATCTTTCTAATGAAATTAAGTTTTTAAATCAAAGATTTTTAAGATTACAAGAAATAATAAAGAAATAATAAAAAACAATAAAAAATAAACTAAAATCAAACAATAAAATAAACAATAAAATAAACAATAAAATAAATAATAAAATAAATAATAAAAATATAATAGTAATTAATAAAAATATAATAGTAATTAATAAAAATATAACAATAAATAAAAGTATAACAACAAAAAGAAAATGTTTTAAACAATTAATAGTAATTATAATATAAAAGTATAACAATATAATGCTATGAAAAATATTATGAAAAATATTAAAATAAATAGTAAAAACAAAAAAATATTTAATAATAATTATGATAATAAAAATAGTATAATTAATAAAAATGATAAAGATAATAAAAATAAAAACATAATCAATAAAAATAATAAAATATTAATAATAACATTTACACTTTTTCTTGGATTTATTTTTATCTCAAATATAAAAAATATTTATGCTAGTAATTATGAAATAATTGATCTAAAATTAAAAGATAATAATTTAAACATTTTTTATGATAATTTCTATAATTGCACAAACGAATCTATTTATTGTGAAAACGATTCACACATTCTACTTAATTATTCTGACATGTTCATTGAATTATACGATTTAAATGATTCAATAATCAATAAATTTTTTTCATTAAATGAAACCATTATTCATAAAAATATAGAAAATCTAAATAAAATAAAAATATATGTTCTAAATAAAACAGATATTATAAATGAATTAGAAATTAATAAAAATGATTTTTTAAATAATAAAAAACTAAGTGAAATTTGTTATATTTATAGAATAAAAGATAGTATTTGTGATGATATATTAAATGAATTAAATATAGAAAACATAAATATTTCATTTCCTTTATTTTTAGATATTATTATAATAAATGAAAATATAAGTAAATTTATTAATAATTATAATAACAATAATACTTTTTATTTTAATAATAATTTTAATATTAGTAATAATATTTCTTTTTTTTATAAAATTAATATAGAAAAAAACTTAAAATATTTTCAAAATAATTTGAATTTAACTAATTTTACTATAGCAAATTTTTTAGATAATTTTTTGATAAATTATAAAAAAATAAACTTAACTAATAATAATAACAATTATATTAATAATGATGATATTAATAATAATGATAATAGTAATAATAATAGTAATAATGATGATAATAGTAATAATAATATCATATTTACTAAAGATGATGAAATAATTTTTAATAGAAGAATTATAAATCTTGATTTTCCTATAAATCTAATTCTTGAAAATATTAATTATCCTATCTTTAAAGGTGAAAATTTCACATTTAATAATTTATTTTTAGAAACATATAATTTTTCAATAAATTTTTTAAAAGATATAACTAATATTACTGAAAATTCTTATATCAATATAAATAGTTATAATTTAAATGATTTTCTAATATCTCCAAATTATGAAATATTAATAGAGAAAAGAAATAAAATAATTGAAAATGATTTATTCGATAGTAATATAAAAAACGAATTAGAAAACATGATAGATTTTTTTTTGGAAAATTAAATTTTTATTTAATAGTTTTAATTTTATATATATATAATTACTTTAATAAAACACAATAATAATAAATATAATAAATATATTTTAAAATAAATAATGATGATAAATATAATACTAAAAATAATTATTTAAAATAAAACATAAAAATAATGAATAATATATTTATATTAATCGTAATTCAATCTTTCTTATTTACATTACTATTTTTTTCTATAAAATTAAATAATTCTTCTTTATTTTCTATTTTTACAGAATTATCACAAAAATGTGTTCTTGTTGCTTTTGTGTTTTCAATAACTTTTTTTATGGAAATTGGATTTGTAGAATTATTTCTGGAAATTTCATGTAAATTATAAAAACAAAATTCATCTAATTCTTCATTTATTTTAGAAAATAATTTTATACTTTTTTTATCTAAATTTAATAAATCTTTATTTTTATTCATTTCTTCAAATAATCCTTCAAATCTTTTTAATTTACCAACATACATTGGACCTATTGTATAAGACTCTCCTAATTCTTTTATGAAAAAATTATTTTTATCATCAACTTCAACATTTTTAATTTCTTTAATTAATTCTAATGTTCTAGATTTTGATTTTAATTTTTTTAGATAAACTCTAAAATAATGATCATTTGAATGATAAAATATTGGTATCATCGCTATTTCAAACTGAGATGCAATTTCGATTATATGTTTTATCAAAATTCTAATACCAAATTCGTGCATATATGGTGTTCTTATTGATTTTGAAAAATATTTTCTAAGTGTTGCTCTTGGATATGTCCCACAAAATGCTGCTGTATCTGTTGCTGTAACAGCCAAGATTCCATCATGAGTTAATGAAAGTATTGCACTTTGTAAAAATGGATTTGGACTTCCAAATGGATCTATATCAATATAATCGAATTTATTATTTAAAAGAAATAAATTAGCATCATTTATTGATAATTCATAATTTTCTTTTTTTTCTAAAAGATTGTTTATTTTTAAATTTTCTTTTACACTATCTATTGCTTTGGGATTTAAATCATTAAAATATATTTTTAGATTTTCTATGTTTTTTAAAAATCTTATTCCTCTAATTCCACTACCACATGTTGGAAGAGCTATATTTTCAATTCTATGACCCATTTTTTTCAAAGAATATAATAACAAACAACTTAAATCTCTGTTAATTTGCATAATTGGATTATAAAATACCTCCATATCTTTTGTTGGGACTTCATTTAATATAGATTCATTTAAATTTATTAAAATATTACTTTCTTTAATCATAATTATTAGATTATTTATTTATTATTAAATTTATTGTTATTTTTTTAATTATTTTAATTGTTTTTAATTAAATTTATTGCTATTTTTTAAAATTCTAATTATATTTTAATTTGTTTTAATAATAATTCTAAACTATTTTAATTATTTAATAATCTTAACCATTTTTAGAAATATCTTTAGAAAATAAATTTGATTTATTTTTGTTTTTTAATTTTAATTTTTTCTTTTCTTTTTTCTCTTTTTCTTTTTTTAATTCGTCTAATTTTTTTTGATTTTCATATTTATTATAAGCATATTGCCATGGATTTTTAATTTTTAAACATAATTCATCAGGTTTACAAATTCCTATTTCTTTGTACATTGTATTTTCACATAATGGTGTTAAATATTTTCTTGATACATAATAATTCATTTGAGATAATACATAATTTTCTTTAATAGGTTCATCAAATTGATTGTTTATTGAAATAATTCTTTCTTTTATTTCTTCTATTGACCAATTCATTTTTTGTAAAAAACAACTTTGTAAATATATGAATCTTTTTTTACCATCTTTTATAGTTTTTCTTTTCATACAAGGTGGAAAAAAACTCTCATTAATTATTTCTTTACTTCTTTGTTCTCTTGATAATTTCTCTGCTTCACTTAAGGTATATGTTGATTCTGTTTTAAAATTTAATAATCTTTGAGAAAATGATTGACTTTTACTGTTTTTTTCATGTTCTAAAGCTTCAATTAATAAATTTAATGCTTCATCTTTTTTTGATTTTGTTCTATCTAAAAATCTAATGTTTTCATCTACAATTACATTTTCAATTTTTGCTGATTCTTTTTCAAATTCCATTATTTTATTTTTATCAATTGGTATTGAAATTAAACCACTTTTTTCATTTACTGTAAATGGCATTCTGTATAAATGTCTTGAAGCAATTAATATTGTATCAATTTCAATAAAAGGATCTACTCTAAGAATTTCTTTTCCTTCTTCATCTTTTGTGATAATTTCTTCTTTTGTTTTTTTTATTTGCTCTGCTAATTTTTCATATGATAAATTTTTTGATAATAAATATAATCTCATTTCATCTGATATTTCATCTAATATTAATTTTGCAATCTTTTGAGGATATTCTGGAAAAAAATTAGATGTCTGAGAAAAATTGATTGATTGAGGAAAAGATTCAAATGGAACTGCAACATGAAAACCCTTGTTTCCTGAAAATTTAACAGAAACATTTTCTACTCCATATTCTTCTATTTTTTTTACTATTAAATCTGTTGCTTTTTTACTATATTCAAAAAAAGGACAATCAATATCTAATACTAAATCCCAACCAATTCTTATTGAATTAAGTTTTGATTTATTTAAAGAACTATTTAATAATAAAGGATCTTTCCATAATTCTTCTGATGCATGAAAAGAAGTTACTCCACTTTTTATTAATGCCAAGATATCACTTTCATATTCAATTATATCTGGTCTTTTCATAAATTTATTCATATTATTTGTGCCAACTACTTCTTTACTTTTAGAATGTAAAACTAATTCATACAAAATATCTTTTCTGTTATAAAATTTTATGTATTCATCGTTTACCATTTTTATTGACTATATTTTAAAATATTTAAAATTATTCAAAATGTTTAATTAAAAATATTAATTAAAAAAATAATTATAATATAAATTAAATATAATTATAATATAATTATAATATTATTATAAATAAAAGATATTAAAATATTGAAAATATTAAAAAAACAAATAAATAAACAATTAAATAAACATTGAATATTGTTTTGATAAATCTTCTTCTTCCAATAATTCTTTTATTGCTTTCATAAAATCTTTTTGAGATACTGATTTTCTTTTTTCTTTAATTGTATTATATCCTGCTTCAGTAACAAGTGATTTTATTTGAGCTCCTGTAAATCCATCTAATCTATCATTAATAACTTTAAAATCAACATCTTCATCGATTTGCATTCCTTTTGTATGGATTTTTAAAATACTCATTCTTTCTTCTTCTTTTGGTTTTCCAACTTCAATTATTCTGTCTAATCTTCCTGGTCTTATTATTGCAGGATCTAAAATATCTAATCTATTTGTTGCTCCTATGATTTTTACATTATCTAATGGCTTAAATCCATCTAATTCTGCTAATAATTGCATAAATGTTCTTTGAACTTCTCTTTCTCCTGATGTTCCCATTTCTACTCTTTTTGCAGCTATTGAATCTAATTCATCAATAAAAATTATTACTGGTGCTTTTGCTCTTGCTAATTCAAAAACTTCTTTTACAAGTTTTGCTCCTTCTCCTATAAATTTTTGAACTAATTCTGAACCTACAATTTCAATAAATGTTGCATCGGTTGCTTTTGCTACAGCTTTTGCAAGCAAAGTTTTTCCTGTTCCTGGTGGTCCATGAAGTAAGATTCCTTTTGGAGGAACTATTCCAATTTCTCTAAATAATTCTGGACTTTTTAAAGGTAATTCAACAACTTCTCTTATTTTTTCTTTTTGTTTTGCAAGTCCACCTATTTGTTTGAAATCAATATCAGGTTTACTTAAAATTATGAATTTTTCAACATCAAAATTACTAATTTTATCTACTTTTTTTATTATGTTTAGATTTCTTTGATCTACTGCAACATAATCTCCAGCAGTTATATTATTTATTTCTTCTGTTAAATTTACTAAAAAAACATTACCATTTGGAATTTTTATGATTGCTTTTTCATTATCTATTTTTTTTTCTATTTCAACAATCATTAATGGTGGTTCTCTAAACATTTTCAATTCTTGCTTTGCTCTATAAAGGCTTTCTTTATAAAATCTATTTTCTTCTTTTAATTTGTAAATCGTGGATTTTAATTCTACTACTTCATCTTTAGAATCAATTTTATTTTCTTTTTTGTCTTTACTATCTTCATAATCGTTTTTTCTTACTTTTACATCTACGAAATCTTCCATAAATAACCACCGATAAGCATTGTAATAAAAAATAATATATAAATAATTGTTATTTTTATGTTTTTTGTTTGTGTTTTTTGTTTATGTTTTTTGTTTATGTTTTTTGTTTATGTTTTTTAATTCTTTATTATTTTATTTTAATATTATTTATTATCATTGTTAATTTCTACTTTAATTTTATCATTTTATTATTAAAAATTTAAAATAAATAAAAATTGTATAATCTCAAAAATTACAATAATTTAATAAGATAAATCAAAGCCTATTTCTCTTAAAATGATCTAATTTTAAATCTTCAATACTAATCTTTTTATTATTCATATTATTATTATCATTATTTTTATCATTAGTATTTTCATTATTATCTTCATTGTTATTTTTATTATCTATATTTTCTTTTTTATAATCACTATTGTTTGTTTTTTCATTTTCTAAAATATCTTTATTAGTATTTTCTATGTTTGAATTTTTTGTGTTTAAATCATCTTTTTTTATGATTGGATTAATATTTGTAGTATTTTCATTTTTTTGAAAATCTTCAAAATTTTTTTCTTGATTTTTTAATTTCAAATATTCATTCAAATATAATTGAAAATCATATTTTATTTGAGACATATTAAATGTGAAATCATTTTCATATCTTGGAATTATATGTATTAAAAATTTATTATCAAAGAAATCAAAAACTATATTTGTTCCTTGAGGTTTTATTGCTTCAAATAATAATATTGGAACTAATTTTAATAAAACTGATAATTCTATTATTGAATTTATTTTTCTATCTAAGTATTTTGGTAATATTTTTATGTGACCTGGGGAAAATTGATTTTCATCGATAAATACGTAATAATTCATAGATTCAAAAATAATATTTTTTGGAACATAATCATTAGTTTCAATGTTTGATAAATCATCTGATTTTATTTGTTCTGGTTTTATTGAAACAAATAGTTCTTTAAATGAGTTAAATTGATTTTCGAATTGTTCATTGGAAATATTCATAAAGGAAAGATTAAACATTGAAAAATTATCATCATCTCTTCTTGGAAAATAACTTGCACTAAAATGTGGTATTTTTTGTCCTGCACCTGCTCCATTATTTATCAAAATGTTGAAGTCTTTTAATCCCATCGAAAAATAATCATTTTTTAATTTGTTAATTAATTTAAGAAAATCTTGAATTTCTTCTATATTAAGTGCTGGAAAAAATGGTTGATGATTTTTTGATAATATTAATGATTGTCCCATTATGCTTGGATTTATGTCTAACAATACTTTAAAATAAGTGCTTTCATCTAAAAGATATATATCTTTTGATTCTATTAATGAACAAAAAAAACAATTCTCCATATTATCACTTTTATTTATATTGATATTAATAATATATAAAATATTTGTTTGTTTAAAGATTTATTATAGAAAATAAAAATAAAATAATAATAATTAAAATTAAAATAAAATAATAATAATTAAAATTAAAATAAAATGATAATAATATAATTATAATAATAATAATAATAATAATATAATTAAAATAATAATGATAATAAAAATAACAATAAAAAAAACAATGAAGATAATAATGATAATAATATAATTAAAATAATAATGATAATAAAAATAACAATAAAAAAAACAATGAAGATAATAATGATAATAATATAATTAAAATAATAATAATTAAGAATATAAAAAAAAAAAAAAAAAAAAAAAAAAAAAAAAATAAAAAAAAAAAAAAAAAAAATAATAAGAAAAATAAAAAATAATTTAATACATTTAATTAAAAAACAATAAAATCTATAAATCTTCTTTTTCTAATTTCTCAAACTCTTTTTCTATGATCAAACCTCTTTTAGCAAAATCATATTTTGTAGCTCTTGAAATTAATGCAGCTAATTTTCTTGCGATTCTTCCTTTATTTTTTGCTTTTAAAACAAATGGATGATTTGCAATTAATCCGTGCTTTGGTGGTTTTGCATTTGTAACTAAATGTCTAAATAAAGCAGTTTCTGCTCCAATCAACTGAATTGTTGATGTTGGAAATATAAATAATGTAAAAAATGATCCTGCATGACTAATTAAACTTGCACCAATTTTATGTCCTGCAACATAAGTTAAGTTTGGATAATTATGAATCATAGTTTTTTCTAAGGAACTTGATAAACTTTCAAGTGTCTTTTTATTTTCTATAATAGTTTTTGCAAAGTTTATTGAATCTGTCATATCACATTCTTTTTTACCAATTCTATTTTTTGAAAATTCATTATTAACTAATCTATTTAATAATTCATCTTGATCCATTAAAGATAATTCATAATCAAAAATAGCAACCATATCTCTTAATCTTTTTGTCATTTGTTCAATGATTTTTTCAAGATCATATATTGATTCTATTTCTTTTATGATTATATCATCTACATTGTAAGAATATCCTATTGAATTTCCTGCTATTTCTAAAACATTATCTCTAATATGTTTTATGTCAACATCTTTTTTATTAAATTCTACTTGAATAAATGATAATTTTTTATTTAGATTAAATTCATCTGGAATTTCATAGATTAATGCCGCAGATTTATTAATTAATTCTACTATAACATCATCTTCTTTTGTTATTTTTTCTATTTGAATTAATTCTTCTTTTGATAATAATGAATGTAAATAATAATAATTTAATATAAAATTTGAATCAAAAAAGAATAAATAAATTTTATGAACTAATTTATCAATCGATTTTTTTTCATCTTCCATGAATTTAACATTTTCGACTAATTCTTCAATTGATTTAAAATCATATTTTTCTAATACTTTTAAGACTAAACTATCAATATCATTTGTATAAAAAAAACCAAATAATTTATTCATATCATTATAGAAATCATTTCTTTCAAAAAATATTCCTTTTGAATAATTATCTTTTATAATAAAAATCCTTGAATATAAATAATACATCTCATCGAAGTTTTTTAAATCTGATTTTCTATTTAATAAAGATTTTTCTTTCTCTAAAATTTCAAAACTATCAATACTTGATTTTAATGTTAGTCTTCTTTTCATATCTTTTAAGTTTATTTTCTAATATAAATATCTTTGCATTTATTTAAAAAATAAAAAGATAAAAAAAACAATAAAAACAAAAAAGAATAAAAAGACTATAATAATAAAATAATAAATTTGAAAAAAAATAAAAAAAATAAAGATTTAAAAATATAAATTTAAATATTAATTGAAAATTGATCTTAATTCCTTTGAATGATTAATTAAGGTTCTTACTGCTTTTGAATTAATTTGTGTATCTTTTGTTAAGAATGAATTTTTTGGATTTATCTTTATATCTACAGGAATTAAAAAATTATGATTTACAATCAAAAATAAATCAGGACATTTACAATCTAAATTTTTTAATTGACCATCAACATATATTACATCAATGTTTTGAATTTTATTAATTCTAAATCTTTTGTTTTTCTTTATGAAATCATAAAAAATACTTTGCATATATCCTTTATTTCTTTCTAATTGTTTTAAAATATATTCTTCATATTGCTTTCCTAAAATTTCACCTAATGGATTAAAACTACCATTTCTAAAAAATTCACTTATATTATGAAAATTCTCATTTATATCTAATCTTAAATCCTTTGAATTATTACTCATTAATCTTTTTGCAAAATCGTAATAAAAAAAAATTGATAATTTGATATTAGTTTTATTGTGATAATTAATACTTTCTAAATATGTTCTAGCATATCTAAAAAAATCTTTTAAATATTCTGACATATTATTTAAAATTACTTCTTTGTTTTTTTTAATAATAAAATTATCCATCTTTCTAATTTTACTCATTTTTTTATCCAATGATTTATCTGAAGAATTTTTATAAATATAAACGCTTGATGCTAAAAAAAAGAAAAATTTGAATAACATTTGTAAATGTTTATAATCCATTGTTTCTATTTTTTTGTTATTTAATCTTTCTAAACTCATATATCTTTTATTGTATGAATGATTATCAGAATATAGATCGTACATGTGTGAAATTATTGGGAATATCATTATAAATATTTTATTAATTGACATTCCTTTTGTTATACAAATATATGGAGAACTTTTTATATTTCCAGGAGATAAATTAAATCCGTCTATAATTTTTAGTCCTTTCATTTCTTTAATTATATTTTTATCAATATTATTTAATTCAAAGAATCTCATGTTTTTTTATTTCGGGATAACCTATATAAATTTTTATATTATATTAAAGTAATGCAGCACATAAAACATAAAATAGAAAATAGAAAATTAAAATATAAAATCAAAAGAAAAAGAAAAATAATTAAAAAATATAAAGAAAAATAAAATAAGAAAAAAAGAATTATCTAAAAAAAAACATTGGGTTTTCTTTTTTTTTAAGATCTAAAAACCAATCTTTTAACATTTGATTTTCTTCTAAAATTCTTTCATCTAAACTTTTATCATTAAATAATGATAAACTTATACATTGTTTAGAATTTGCATCTATTGATAAAGATGAAGTTATACCAAAACCTTCTTCATATCCTAAATCTAATCTTCCATTATTTATGTGATATCCAACATTTAATGCTGGAGTTAACAATTTATTTCTAAATCTTATGTAAGCTCCTTTATCGTTTAATCCTGCACCGTATTCAACAATATAAGGTTTTGCTGTATGAAAATTTTCTAAAATGTAACTTGCATCGTCTCTGTCTAATTTCTCTCTATGATTCAATATTCTTGGAATAAAAAAATCTCTAGCTCTATCATAAACAAATGAAACATTGAAATCTTGTTGAAATATTGGGTTATTGTCTTCTAATCCTAAAAAATGTGTTGACCATTCTTGACTTTCAGCTGCTAATCTAATATACATAGCTACTGGATCTTTTGGTAAATTTTTTACTACGTTTTCATAAAATTCTTTATTTTTTGATTTTATAATTATTTCTTTCATTTTTAATCACTGGACAATGATGAAAAACCGAGAAGTTTATAAATGTTTTTAATAATTCTCATATTTATATCAAAATAAAGGAGATTATTAAAATAAAATAATAAATAATAACAATTAAAATAATAATACAAATAATAATTATAATAATAATCACTAAAAATAATTAATAAAAATAATTAATAAAAATAAATATGATAATAATAATTAATAACAATTAAAATAATAATTAACATATAAAGAAAAATAAAAAACAAAAATACAAACAAAAATATTAAAATATATAAAAACATAAAATATTAACAAAAACATAAAAAACAATAATATTTAGTGTTCACAACCACTTGAAATGTTATTAAGACTATTGATATTTTCAATTACTTCTTTTAATGTTTGAAAATTACCTGTTTTTAATATAACATTTCTTTCTTTAAACAAATTTATTGCTTTTTGACCTATTCCTAATGTAAAAACAATTTCAGGATTATATTTCATTACTTGATCTACTGGAGTTAACATTTCATTAGAATGATCTATTTCATTTTTTACAATGTTAATTGTTTGATTTTCAATATCATATATTGCAAAATATGGACAATGACCAAAATGTTCACTCAATCTTGAATTCATTTCATTATTTTCATTTATTGCTACTAACATTTTCATTTTAATTACCACATTTTTATATTATTGAAATTATTTAAATGTTTTTACATGTTTAATTTAAATATTTATTAATTAGATATAAGATTCTTTTATGTGATTCTTCTCCATATCTTTTAATTTCATCTAAAATTTCTTCAATTGTATGTTCACTGTCTAATTTTGATTTAGAATAAAATTTATCTGCTAAACAAATAATTTCTTCTTCAATTGTCTTTGGAATCATATTAATTTTTGGTAATTGTAAATTTTCTTCAATAATTTCTTTTCTTGAAATTCCTGAACCTGTATGTCTAAGTGATATAAAAGCTATCTTAGGATGAAATCTTAATAGAAGAATTTTAAAACCTTCATATCCATGATTTATATATTTCTTTTTTCCAAAACAATTAAATCTTTTTTCATTTATTTTTATAATTCCTATATCATGAAGAATTGATCCATTTTCTATTAATTTCATGTTGATTTTCTTATTAAATTTTTTTTGATAATTTAATGCAATCTCAATTGCTTTGTTTTTTACTTGATTAGAATGAGTTATCAAAATATTTTTTGCTATTTCATTATTTTTATATATTTTTTCTATTAATTTATATGGATTCATATTTTTTTTATAAGGAATATCTATATAAATTTTTATTTTATTTTTATTTTATATTAAATTTATTATGTTTTTCTAAAATGATATAAAAATATCTTAATAAAATAGTAATAATGATAATGATAATAATAAGATATTAAAATATTAAAATATTAAAACATTAAAACATTAAAACATTAAAATATTAAAATAAAATATAATTATTAAATAAGGAAATAAAATGAAATTTGAAAGAATAAAAAATAGAAAAATAAAAGATAAAAAAGATAAAAAATAAAAATAGAAAAATAAAAATTAATATGTTTTTCCTACATAAATCCAATACTTTGCATCTTTATTACAAAAAATACATTTCTTGTTTTTTGCTGATTCATTTTCATGATCAATAAATAATGTTTTTCCACCTTTTGTTTCTGCTTTTAATATTTCTTCACATTCTTTGCAATCACACATTGGAACTTTAACCATTTTCTTATTTTCTATTAATTTTAATAATTCTTCTTTGTTATCTGTTTTTTCCATGTTGTTTTTTAATAAATTCAAAGCATTATCATACAATTGTTTTTGCATTTGTTCTAATTCTTTATCTATGATTTTTTCAATGTCTTTTATTTTAACTTTTATTTTTTCATCTTTTGTTCTTATTGCTAATGTAACTTCATTGTTTTCTAAATCTTTTGGTCCAATTTCTAATCTTATTGGAATTCCTTTTAATTCCCATTCACTAAATTTTCTTCCGTTACTTAAAAAATCTCTATCATCAAAAATTGAATCATATTTTCCTAACCTTTCTAAATTTTCAAAAATTTCTTTTGATTTTTCAATTACAAATTCTTTTGAATCTTTGAAAATTAAAGGAATAATTACTACCTTATTTGGAGCCATTTTTGGTGGAATTACAAGACCTTTATTATCTGAATGCATTGCAAGCATTGCTCCCAACATTCTTATTGATAAAGCGTGTGTGTTTTGATAAGCATATTCTTCTTCTCCTTTATCATTTTTAAATTTTATATCATATGCTTTTGCAAAATTTTGTCCATCATAATGAAAACATGTTCCTTCAATAACTTTTCCATTTGCTAAATAACTATGAACTTTTCTTGTAAAAACTGCACCTGCGAATTTTTCTTTTTGAGATTTTTGTCCATAAATTCCAGGAATTGCCATATAATTTTCTGTAACATCATTGTAAATTTCCATTACTTTTTCTCCATGTTCAATAGCATCTTTTTCATTTGAAAAAACAGTATGAGCTTCATTCCATAAAAATTCTCTTGCTCTAAAAAATGGTACTGGATTATTAAATTCCCATCTTATAACATTATTCCATTGATTTATTAATAATGGTAAATCTCTCCAACTTCTAATCCATTGAGAATATGAATCATACATAATTGCTTCTGATGTTGGTCTAATTGCTAATCTTTCATTTAATTTTGTATTACCACTATGAGTAACCCATGCAACTTCAGGAGCAAATCCTTCAACATGTTCTTCTTCTTTTGTTAATAATCTTTCAGGTATTAATAATGGAAAATATGCGTTTTTTATTCCTATTTTTTTAAATTTTTTATCTGTAATTTCTTGTATTTTTTCCCATATAGCATAAGCAGTTGGTCTATATACAACACAACCTGAAACTGCTGAATAACTTGCAAGCTGTGCTTTTTGCATTAATTGTGTAAACCA
>JAQUVJ010000035.1 GCA_028693395.1 Candidatus Nanoarchaeia archaeon
ATTAGTAGTAATTGGGTATGGTACACAAAGGAAAGAAAATCTTACAGGTGCGGTATCCTCTGTGGATGTTGAAAAAACATTGGGCAGCAGGCCTATTGCTGACGTAGGACGCGGTCTTCAAGGTACTATTCCGGGTCTTTCTGTTGTTATACCAAGTGGTGAAGTTGGTTCAGACCCTATCATGAAAATTCGTGGTCAAGTTGCATCTATAGCTGGTTCAAGTAATCCCTTGATTTTGCTTGACAACGTTGAGATACCAAGTATCCAATTAGTGAACCCAAATGATATCGAATCTATTTCCGTATTGAAAGATGCTGCAGCCAGTTCTATTTATGGTTCTAAAGCTGCTTTTGGTGTTATATTAATAACAACCAAAAAAGGATCTAAAGATGAAAAAGTTGAAGTAACTTATTCAACCAACCTTTCATGGCAAAGTCCCTTTACAGATGTTGACATGGCAGGACTTGATGGACTTGAGTACGCACTTGAAGCGGATAAAAACAGAAAGAGCCCACCCCCATCCGGAGGTTTCTGGCGTATTAACGACGAAAGCTTCCAAGAAGCAAAAGAGTCGCAAGAAAAATATGGTGGCATAGTTAAGCCAAGCGACCCAGTTGTTTACGGTCGAGATTGGATTTTTGACGGAGTAAACAAGTATGGTTATAGACTGTATGATCCTGTCGGAGTAATGATTAAAGATAATGCTTTTTCACAAACTCATAATCTATCATTAAACGGTAGAAGTGGAGATACACAATACAATATTGGTGTTGGATATTTAGGGCAAGATGGTATGATGAAACCTGCAAAACACGATGATTATACAAGATATACAGGAAACCTTAGTTTATCTACAAAGGTTACTGACTTCTTAACAATAAGAGCGAGTGCTTTGTTTTCTGACAGAACTAAGCGTACCCCAAACTCAGCTACCGGTTATACTGCTGACCCATGGTTATACCTCTATCGTTGGGGTCGTTTATTCCCAACAGGAGCTCAAGAACATGGCAATGATTTGCGTGACCCCTATTTTGATACAAAAAATGCACACACTGCTACAACAAAAAATAAGTATACAAATTTGAATCTTGGTACAACTATTGATTTCACAAAATCGTGGGATTTGAAAGTTGATTATACTTATACTACCCGTGAAGACACAAGACAATCATCAATGCCTACTTTCAAAGGTGGATTCCATTGGTATAGTCCGGAGGCATGGGTTGATGATGAAGGTAACCGTGTGTATGTAGATGAAGAAGGTAACATAACCGACACAGGTGGTATTCCCGGATACAGATTCCCTGTAACAGAGTATATTGGATTAGATAAAACGAATTATCAAAAATCAACTACTTCCAGAGAAGGGCACACATTGAATGCATATTCTACCTACGACTTAAATTTGAGAGATATGCATCAATTTAAATTTATGATGGGTACAAATATTATTAGCAATGAATGGGAGAGTCACTATTCAAGAAGAACTGAGCTAATAAATGAAGATAATCCACAGTTTGCTTTTACTAAAGGTGAACAGTTTGCCGGAGGTGATGCGCACTGGGATTCTCAACTTGGATTTTTTGGTAGAATCAACTATTCGTTCATAGATAAGTATCTTTTAGAAGCTAACTTAAGATACGATGGAACTTCTAAATTTCCAAGTGATTTACGCTGGCAATGGTTCCCTTCTTTTTCTGGAGGATGGGTACTATCGAATGAGGCGTTTATGGAAAGTCTCTATCCTGTTCTAAGCTTTGCTAAACTCAGAGGTTCATGGGGGTCTATTGGAGACCAATCTGTTAGTAATGACCTTTACTTGGCAAAACTGAAACCCGATGATAACAGCTGGCTGACATCGGAAGGCAATAAGTTTTTCCAATTAGGTACACCCAATCCAATTTCAGCAGGTATTTCATGGCAAAATATTGAGTCGTTGAATATTGGAGCTGATTTACGATTCTTCAAAAATCAATTTGGCTTGACTATGGATTGGTTTCAAAGAGATACTAAGGATATGATTATACCAGGTGATGCACTCCCTCATACGTATGGAGCATCAGCACCGCAAGGCAATTTTGGTAATTTGCGTACAAGAGGTTGGGAAATTGCTGTTGATTACAGTCACCGTTTTGCCAATGGAATTGGTTTAAATATTACTGCTCAAATTTCTGATGCGATTACAGACATTACTAAGGGAGCTGACTATAAAACTCCTTGGGAAAATAGGAATATACACAACAGGTATACAACCGGAAAACGATATGGTGATATTTACGGTTATGTAACTGATAGATTGTACCAAAAAGATGACTTTGTATATGATGCTGATGGAAATATCGAACAAGTTACTATCATATATGATGGAGCTGCTAAGCGTACAAATAAATTAGCGGGTGACAATCCTGTTTATCAAGTCTATTTTGAAGATGGAAACCAAGTGCTACTTGTTGCTCCCGGTGATGTGAAGTTTGTTGATGTTAACGGTGATGGTTATATTAATCCGGGTAAAAATACTTTTGGCGATCCCGGTGATCAAGTAGTAATTGGTAATAGCACTCCTCGATACGAATATGGTATTCGTATAGGGTCAGACTACAAACAATTTGATTTATCTGTCTTTTTTCAAGGAGTTGGGAAAAGAGAAATTTGGGGAGATGGGCAGTTAGCTATTCCCGGATATCACGTGAAAGATGGTGCAATGCCTCAAGCTATTGCAGGCGACTTCTGGAAAGAAGACCGTACTGATGCTTTCTATCCAAGAGCATGGGATTTAGGGGGTAGTAATTCTGGCTTTACAATGAGACCTCAAACAAAATATCTGTTAGATATGTCTTATTTTAAAATTAAAAATATTTCTGCCGGATATTCAGTTCCACCCGAATTGTTGAAAAACATTCATTTACAGAAAGCTCGTATTTATGTTTCTATTGAAAACTACGTAACTTTCGATAATTTGAGAGGTTTGCCCATTGATCCTGAAACAATATCAGGTGTTTCAATGCTTGGGGACGATTACAACTTGAATCGTACCGGAACAGGTAACCCAACTTTTAAATCAGCATCAATTGGAGTTCAAATAACGCTATAAAAATAACACATTATGAAATATACATATAAATATTTATTAGTTTTTGCAGTCCTACTGTTTGTAGGCTGCGAAGATTTCTTAGACAGACCACCTTTAACATCATACAATGATGAAAATGTTTGGACATCCGAAGATAATGTTAGGTCTTATGTAAATGAGTACTACCCAAAATTCTTCACAGGCTATGGAGTAGGCTGGACTGTTACGGGTGCACCGGTAGAGGGTTTTCAATTTAGTGATGATATTCTTCATCTTGGCAACCAACCCAACTTTACACGATCTGTTCCAAATAGTGCCAGCTGGAAAGATGAATATGAAAATCTCCGTTCAATTAACATAATTATTGATAGGATAGAAAACAGAATGGAGGGGATTCTAACAATTGAAGCATACAATCATTGGTTAGGCGTTGGTCGATTTTTCAAAGCAATGCAATACGCTGATTTAGCCGCTAAATTTGGAGATGTACCTTATTATGATCATGTTGTTTCAGATGCAGACATGGATGATTTGTATAAACCACGTACACCAAGAAATGAAGTAATGGATGCGGTTTACGACGATCTTAAATTTGCAATGGATAATGTACGGTTAAGTGATGGTGATCAAACAGTTAATAGATATATTGTGGCTGGGTTTATTACTCGTCTTGCACTCAGAGAAGGATCCTGGCAAAAGTATTATTACAAAAATAATGAACGCGCCAAAAAGTTTTTTGAACTTGCGCAAACTGCCGGTGATTTTGTTATCAATAGTGGGAAGTATGATATTGTAACCGATTTTAGATCGTTGTTTACTTCTTTAGATTTAAAAGGAAATAAAGACGTTCTTCTTTATCGTCATTATGATCCTTCAGTTGGAGTATTGCACTCTATTGCTTCTCGCAACAACCTGGATGAATCAACAGCTTATGGTGGTAACACCGATTTGATAAAATCTTTTATCCTTAACAACGGAGAAGCTTGGGCAGAATCTTCAATGCCTGAAGCAAAGGATTTTACTTTGGCGAATGTTATTAAAACAAGAGACTCCCGTTTTGAGGCAACTTTTAATCACAAACCGCGACCAAACAACAGAGGTACTTTTCTGTACATCAATAAATTTATTCCACGTGATGTTATCAACTTTGTTGAAGCAGGCAACGCGGTTCCAACAGCATGGACCAGTACTAACAATGCAAATGACTATCCTGTAATGAGATATGCTGAAGTATTGTTGAACTGGATTGAAGCAAAAGCCGAACTGGGAACTATTGGCGGATCAGCAGTATCGCAAGCTGATTTAGATGTATCTGTTAATAAAATAAGAAACAGACCATTGGCTGCAGAGGCAGTTGCAAGAGGTGTAGAAAAAACAGCACCTATGCAGTTAGCGAATCTTCCTAACGATCCCGAAAGAGACGGAGATGTACCGGCATTGTTATGGGAAATAAGAAGAGAAAGACGCATGGAGTTTGCATTTGAATACTCACGTTACGAGGACATTAAACGTTGGTACAAATTAGAGTATATGGATACCGATGCTCATGATGATTTATTGTCCGGTACTTGGGTTAATTTCAAAGAAGAGCTTCCAGGATCGCTAAATGCAAGTAACAAAGGAGTTTTATCTGTTGTAAAATTGGATGGTACTCAAATAGTTTATAATGGTAATAATGACAATGAAATGAATGGTTTTTTCAGAAGTATTAATTCTGCCGGTCGTCAACCATTTTTGAATCAAGTAAATGTAAACCCATACTTATCGCCGGTTGGCAAAATTCAAATGGATGATTATGCTGCCAAGGGATATGAATTGAAGCAAACTGAAGGTTGGCCTCAAAACTAATTGAGCATGATGTACATTGAAAAAAAGAATAATTTAAACAATAATTCAGATGAAAATAAAAAATAATATATTTAAATGGGTAATTCCCGTTTCAATCTTATTGGTGGGGCTCCTTTTCGCTTGTTCTGAGGATTTCCCTGAAAATGTTGAATCGACGAAGTTTACAGTTTTAGAATCTATAAAGATACTAAATGCTGGTGCTAATGGAAATACCGTAGTAGAAGGAGTAATTGACGAGAATAGAAAAACTGTGTGGTTCCCTCGCTTAGATCCGGAAACTGATGTTTCAGCTATTCGCTTTGAAGCAACCATGTCTGCTGGAGCAAAACTTGATAAAGAGGCATATGCCTTTGATTTTGAAGAAGGTAGAGACTCTAAAACAATTACAATAAAAGTAGTAAATGAACCTCGCTTTAGAGAGTATCATGTTGAGTTGCGTTTGAATATACCGGTGTATGGTGCTGATTTTAAAAGTTTCACTGTGTATGACCATTCTGGTAACGATTTAGGTGATCCTATATATCCTACTTTCACGGGTAGCTTAACACGAGGAACAGGATTTGATGGAGAACACGTTCTTATTGTTACACGTCATGAAATGGGTTCACACCTATTGAGTGTTGATGATCTTAAGAATGGTGTAGTCAAACCAATCAACCTTAATATGACTGG
>JAQUVJ010000036.1 GCA_028693395.1 Candidatus Nanoarchaeia archaeon
TTTTAGAAACATACGTATTAAAAGAAACAGGAGATGTTTTAATAAAAGGAAAAAGTGTAGGTTCTAAAATAGGATCAGGAGAAGTAAATGTTATTAAAGAAGCAAAAGACATTGGTAAATTCAAAAAAGGACAAGTATTAGTAACAGATATGACAGATCCAGATTGGGAACCAATAATGAAAATCGCTTCAGCAATTGTAACAAATAGAGGAGGAAGAACTTGTCATGCTGCAATTATTTCAAGAGAACTTGGAATACCATGCGTAGTAGGAACAAACACAGGAACTGAAGCTTTAGCAAATGGACAAATTGTTACAGTATCATGTGCACAAGGAGAAGATGGGTTTGTTTATGAAGGAAAACTAAAATATGTAGTTGATAAAGTAAACATTTCAGATTTAAAAAGACCAAATACGAAAGTCATGATGAATGTAGGAAATCCAGAACAAGCATTTGCATTATCATTTATTCCAAATGATGGTGTTGGACTTGCAAGAGAAGAATTTATTATTAACTCATATATTGGAATTCATCCAAAAGCAATGCTTAATTTTCACAATCTAAAAGATAAAGAATTAAAAGCAACAATTGAAAAGAAAACTGAAGGATATGTTGATAAAGCACAATATTATGTAGACAAATTGGCAGAAGGAATTGCAACATTATCAGCAGCATTTTATCCTAAAAAAGTAATCTTAAGATTTAGTGATTTCAAAACAAACGAATATGCAAATTTAATAGGAGGAACATTATATGAACCAGTTGAAGACAATCCAATGATTGGTTGGAGAGGAACTTCAAGATATTATGATCCAAAATTTTCAGATTGTTTTGCCTTAGAATGTAGAGCAGTTAAAAAAGTTAGAGAAGATATGGGACTTACAAATTTAGAAGTAATGATTCCATTTTGTAGAACTTTAGAAGAAGGAAAAGCTGTTTTAAATGAAATGGCAAAAAATGGATTAATCAAAGGAGAAAACGGATTAAAAATAAATTTAATGTGTGAAATTCCATCAAACGTATTATTAGCAGATCAATTTTTAGATTTATTTGATGGATATAGTATAGGATCAAATGATTTAACTCAATTAACATTAGGAGTTGATAGAGATTCAGAACTTGTTGCACATGTTTATGATGAAAGAAATCCAGCAGTAAAATCATTAATAGCAGGAGTAATTAATATTGCAAACGAAAAAGGAAAATATATTGGAATTTGCGGACAAGCTCCAAGTGATTATGAAGATTTTGCACAGTTTTTAGTTGAAGCTGGAATTCAAAGTATTTCATTAAATCCAGACACTGTGATTAAAACAACAATAAAAATAAATGAAAAAGAAGAGGAATTATACAGAAATCAATTTAATTAATCTTTATTGATTTTTTTATTTTATCTTTATTGTTTTTATTTTTCTTATTTTATTTTTTCTTATTTCTTATTAATTTAATTTTTCTATTTTATTTTCTATTTTTTATTTTTTTGTTTTTTTGTTTTTCCTTTTTTTTATCATCAATTTTTTATTATCAATTGTTATTATAATAATTATTACTATTATTATATTTTCACAAGATGATATTATATTAATAATAATTTTAATATTTATTAAATAAAAAAATATTTTTCATTTTTCTTTATAAATATTTATTCTTTAAAATCTAACAAAATTTATTAATGAAATCATATATCTTCTATGTAAGTGACTTTTATGGCTTTCAAAAAAAAGAATATAGAAAACGGAATTTTTAATAAAGTATTGATTAGAGATATATTAGAATTAGTTGATGAAAGTACCTTAAACGTTAAAATAATAGATAGATCACCACAAGTAAATTTGATAGCAATAATTGTTGATAAACTTTCAGATAATGAAATCTTTGTAGATGATTCAACAGGTACAATTAGAGTAAAAAGTTTTAATTCAGATAAACCATTTGAAAAATTAGATGTAGGAGACATAATTTTAATCCTAGGTAAAATAAGAATCTTAAATTCTCAAAAATTAATTTCATACATTGGTCACTCAAAATTAAAAGGAGATTTTTTAGAAATTAGAAAAGAAATTTTAGACAATGAAAAAAACGACTTTTCACCATTAGAAAAAATAGAAGAAAAAGACGAAGATTTTAAAGATTATGATAGTGAAGATGAAGAAATCTATGAAGAAAAAGATGATTCACAGATTTTTTATAAAATAATTGAAAAAATTGATGAATTAGATGATGGTCCAGGTTGTGAATATGAAAAAATATACAACGCATTTAGTATCCCAAAAGAAACAATAGAAAAATATTTAAATTATTTAATTCAAGAAGGACAGATTTTTGAGATTAGTGCAGGAAAATTAAAAACCGTATGATTTTTATCTTTCAATTATTCTTTATTTTTTATTCTTTATTATTTTTTATTCTTTATTATTTTAGATTTTTATTATTTAATTTTTTTTTATTTTAATAAAATTTAAATATTAGTTGTGAGTATATGTGTATACACATATAAAAAAGGGTGAAAAAATGGCAAATTTAACATTATCAATTCCTATGGATTTAAAATCAAAAATGGATCAGTTTGATGAAATTAATTGGAGTGCAGTTGCAAGAGAAGCATTTTATGAAAAAATTAATGATTTAGAATTTATTAAAAAATTTAAGAAAAACAGTAAAATATCACAAGAAGATGCAATTAATTTAGGAAGAGAACTAAATAGAAAATTATTAAAAAGATAAAATAAAATGGATTTAGTTGTAGATGCAAATATTCTTTTTTCTGTTTTAATAAAGTCAGGAAAAACTGAAGAACTTATTTTTGATTCAAGATTCAATTTGTTTGCTCCTGAATTTTTATTTGAAGAGTTTATTAAATATGAAGATTTTATAATTAAAAAAACAGGAAGAAATTCAGTTGAATTTAGTAATTTAATAACAATTTTAAAGAAAAGAATAAAAACTATTTCTAGGGAGCAAACTTTTAATTTTTTAGAAAAAGCAAAAGAAATATGTCCAGACGAAAAAGATGTTGATTATTTTGCAATTGCAATTAAGTTAAATTGCGCTCTTTGGAGTAATGATAAAGAATTAAAAAATCAAAATAAAATTATAATATATTCTACGTCTGAATTATTAAATTTGTTTTGATGTAAATATGATTTTTATCTTTCAATTATTCTTTATTTTTATTCTTTATTTTCCATTTTTTATTTTATATAATTATATTTTAGATTTATTTCTTAATATTATATTAAATTTTTTATAATTTCTTATTTCAAAAACTAAACAAATAAAATAATTTATATAATAAGGATTATAACAAAAAATATGAAAAAATTATTAATAGTAAGTGATTCATTTTATCCAAGATGGGACGGAATCTCAAAATTTCTAATAAATTTAATTCCTAAATTAAAAGAAAAATATGAAATTTCTTTAATTGTCCCAAATTATGCTCATTTAAAATCAAAAAAACAAGGAAATATTGATTCAGTATTAGAAGGAGTAAAAATTTATTATCAAAATGTTTCACAAAAAGAATACAATGGATATAATCTTTCAAAACCAAGAATTCAAACAATGATAAGAGCTATTAGAGATGCTGATTTTTTGTTTATACAAACAATAGGACCTTTGGGCGCATTATCAATAATTTTATCAAAAATTCTTAGAAAAAAATCATTTTATTATATGCATTCAATAGAATGGTTACTTTTTTCATATTCTGTTGATAATAATAAAAAATTAGTTTATAAAGCAACAAAGTTTTTATCATTTTTTTTGCATAATTTAACATCAAAAGTTATAGTTCCGTCAAGTGAAGTAAAATATCTTTTAAAAAATAATGGAATTCATAGAACTCAAGTTATACATGTAGGAATAATTTTAGAAAATTATGAAAAGGGATATAAAAAAAATCTATTTTATGGAGATGATAAATTTACAATTGGATATGTAGGAAGAATCGCAAGAGAAAAAGATCTAAAAACTTTGTATTTAGGTTTTAAAAGATTTTCAAAAGAATATCCATCAAGACTAGTAATTGTTGGTGATGGAGATCAATCAATCAAAAAATATTTTGAAGATAAAGAAAATGTTATGCTTTTAGGTCAAAGAGATGACGCAGATAAGATTTATTCAACATTTGATGTATTTGCACTTGCTAGTTTAACTGAAACAACATCACTTGTTACACTTGAAGCTATGGCATCAAGAGTTCCAGTTGTTGTAACACCTGTTGGTTATATGAAATATTATATTAATGATGAAGAAAATGGATTGTTTTTTAAAGTAAAAGATCCTTATACTTTATATGCAACATTAAAAAAAATTTATAAAAATAAAGCTTTAAAAGATAAATTAATAATCAACGCTTATAAAACAGTAAAAGAATTATTTAATTTCGATTTATTAGTTCAAGATTTTATTCAATTATTTGAAAGTGAAACAAATGGAAAAAAAAATAGATGAAAAAAGTGAAGTTACTCAAGAAAAATTAGAAAAATATTTTTCTATAACAAAACAAGCACTTGATAAATTAAAAATTTGTGTTCCAAAAGATACACATATGCATAAAGTTGCATTAGATTTTTTAGATATGGCACAAAGATATTTTAGTGATGCAAAGTTTCATGAAAAAAATGGAGATAAAGTTGTTGCATTTGCGTCATTAAATTATGCACATGGTTGGCTTGATGCAGGAGCAAGACTTGGAGTTTTTGATGTAGAACATGATTCTTATTTATTTACTGTAGATTAAATCAAATAATTTAAATAAGAAGTAGTATAATTATTAATGTGATTGATATGTTGGAAATAATTTTTGGTGTAATATTAATTGTAATTGTTGCAATTATAGTTTATCATATAATAAAAGGAATGTTTAAATTTGCACTAATTGGATTTATAATTTTAGTAATAATTAGTATTCTTTCAGGATTAATTTTAAAAGGTCAAATTGATAAATTAGCTGAAGAAGAAGAATTTTATGTAATGTTTAAACAAGCAAATAATTTTAGTTATGGTTTTTTATTTGCAAGTGAAATGATTCCAATGGAATGTGAATTAATTGATAATTTAAGAACAATTTATGATTCGCAAACTGAAATCGATAGACCCTTATTAATTTTCGATATAGAACCAAAGTTAGAATTAATGACAGTAGAAATAAATGGTTATCAATTTACAGATTCACAAAAAATGACAATTTTAAGTAGTAATAATCCAACAAACATGATTAACACAATATTAGAAGACGAAGGATTTAATACAATAGAAGAGGGTCTTGATAATTGTATATTAAAAATGTTGTTTTTAAATTTTGATGAAATGAATAAATCTGAAATTTTAGAACAAAATTTTGAATTATATCCAGGAAACATGTGGATAAATTTATTTAATAAGATTCCAATAGAATTTGTAAAAAAGAATATGTTAAAGGTTGCAAATTACATTGCAAGAAATGAAATAAAAAT
>JAQUVJ010000017.1 GCA_028693395.1 Candidatus Nanoarchaeia archaeon
AAACAGTAAGCTGTAATTAAAATATAGGAAATTTAAATAATAGAATAATAAGCACTCAGAGGGATTATCACCAAACTTTTTTATGCGAAAAAGTTTGAACAAAACGCATTTACTTTAGAAAAGTAAAAAAAGAAACCGATAAACAATAAGCTGTAATCGAAATATAGAAAATATAAATAATAAAATCAAGCTGTCAGAGGGATTATCACCAAACTTTTTTATGCGAAAAAGTTTGAACAAAACGCATTTACTTTAGAAAAGTAAACAAAGAAAACCGGTAAACAGTAAGCTATAATTAAAATATAGGAAATATAAATAATAAAATCAAGCTGTCAGAGGGATTTGAACCCTCGGCCTTTGGTTTACGAGACCAACGCTCTACCACTAAAGCTATGACAGCAAATAAAATTAATAAGACATCCTATATATCAAAAAAAATGGTTGCTATATAAAAATTATTTTTTTTAATTAAAGATAATTGATGATTTGTAATCGCTTTTATTTCATTTTTATAATTAATTATTTTAATGTTATCAAAATTTAAATTGCTTTCTAAATAAAAATCATAATCAAAATATTCATATTCAAAATATGCAACATCTTTTTCTATTTTCATGAAACAAAAATTTATTACAATATTTTTGATATCGTTTAAATACAATATTTTTGATAAAAAATCATGAAGCAAATATTTTAATGAATTATATTTTATTTCAAATTTATCTTTTTTTATAATATTATTAAGATTTCTAAAATATTTATCATTTATTTTCTCATTTGATTTTTTACTTATTTCTTTATTTGATTTTTTTAATTCTTCATTTGATTTTATTTCATTTAAATCTAATTTATCAATGATATTATAATTAATATCATAAGAATAATCTTTTAATGCTAAAAATGATTGCATAAATAATTCTTCTAATGTTTCTGATTTAACGAAGATTCCAATGTCAGCATCATGTTCTAAATATTCAAACATATATTAAAAAATAAAAAGAAATTTATAAATTATACTATTAATATTTCATTTATTGTTTATTAACTATCTATATTATTATTATGATGATGAATATAATAATATTTTAATAATTAATTGATTAATCATATCAAATATAAAAAAAATAAAAATAATTAATCAAAAAAGTGAGAGTTTGTTTTGTTTTTAATAATAATAATAATAATAATAATAATAATAATTAATTAATTAATAAAAATGAAAATATAACAAATAAAATAATATTAAATAAAAATAAGAATATAACAAATAAAATAATAACCAAGAATTAAATAAAAAACTACCAAGAATTTCTAAAATTAATTACATTATAAATAAATTTCACAATTTCATCTTTCCAATAATCATTAACAACTCCTGAAAAATGATTCTTTAAAAAATTAATACTTTCTTGTGATAATAAATAATCATTATCCATAATCTTGTTTTGAAGATCAAAATAAACATTTTCTGGTATATCATCCTTATAAACACCAGTTTTTAATTGACGAATTAATTGCTCTTTATATCTTATTTCTTTTAATTCAACATTTTCAATTTCATCAATATCTTTTTTATTTTCTTGATTATCTTTTATTTTGTAATTAATATATTCTATCTCGTTTTTTATATCATTATCAAGAAACTTTCCTTTCGATATCTTTGCTAAAATTAATGCTCTCATATTTAGTAAAAATTCATCTCTATCTTGAATTTTTAAAACGTCACTATAACCTTGACTTAAAATGTTTAAAGAAAATGGCGATGGAATCATTACTTCTTCTTTTTGAATTATTATCTTTTTTTCTTTAATTGCTCTAAATATTATTTTTAAATTGTCTAAGTCCATTAAATCATATTTAATTTCTCTTTTTGTTTCTCTTATTATAAAAAAATTCTCATCAATTTCTTTTACTAATTTCAATAATATTGTTGATGAAATCTCTTGTTTTGCAACACTCCTTTCATAATCTTTATACCTTTTTAAAATTAAAAAGGATCTTGTTGCACAATCTCTAAATCTTTTTTTAAAGATATCAGTTTTTTCTAAAGATTCATTTAATAAAATATCTAAATCTTCTTTAAATAGTAATTCTATATATCTATTAATATTTATCTTTTCATCTAATGCAATGTAAAAATTCATATCGTTGATACTAACTTCAATGTCTTTGTTTAAAGATTTACCTATGTAATAAGCCAAAAGACGACTAAATGCATCATTTACTCTTCTTCCATAATATGTAAAAAAGATATAATGAACTTTAGATCCCAATTCTTCTTGATATTCTTCTATTAATAATTTTTTATATGTAGGAATTGTAGAAAACAAATATTGTTCCTTATAATAACTTACTATATTTGTTGCAGTATTATCATCACAAAAAATATATTTTTTTATTTCTTCTTTTATAACATTATAATCTTGACTTGAAAGATTTATTTTATAATTTTCTTTATCAAATTTTTCGTAATAATTTTTTAATAAATCATTTATCCATTTGTTAAATTTTCCTATTTCTAAACCTATTTCAAAACTCAATGGCAGCATCTCAGAATACCATGAAGGAACTGTTGGTAATTTATGATTTGCTTCTTTTACTTTTATTGTCATATTTCTTTTTACGACATATTCATAATTATTTCCTCCTAAAACAAAAACATCTCCTTTCTTTAATCTTTCAGTAAAAGATTCATCGAGACTTCCTATGTATTCATCTCCTTTTTTTATCTTTACATTTGCTTCATCACTAATTGTTCCTAAGTTTGATAAATATATCATCCTTGTTGCATTGTTTCGTGAAACAATATATAAATTTTCATCTATTTTTATTTTAGGAAATATATATCTATTTTCTAATGGTTTGTATTTTCCGGACAAATAAAGAATTGTTTCATGAAAATCTTCATATTTTAAATCACGAAATGAAAAAGATTTTCTTAAAACATCATAAATTTGATCTTCTCTTAAAAATTCATCACAAGAAATCCCTATAATTTGTTGAGATAAAACATCTAGTGGTGAGTTTGGTATTCTTATTTTATCTATTTTCTTTTCTTGTAAACATTTTGCTAAAATACTACATTCTACAAGCTCATCTCTATTTTGTGCAATCATTAAAGCTTTACTTGTTTTTAAAATACTATGACCACTTCTTCCAATTCTTTGAATTAATCTTGAAACAGATTTTGGTGAACCAAGAAGTATAACAAGATCAATCGAACCAATATCAATTCCTAATTCAAGAGATGTTGATGAAACAACACATTTCATTTCTCCACTTTTTAATTTTTCTTCTACTTGTATTCGCATATATTTTGATAATGATCCATGATGAGCTCCTATTAGATGTTTTTTTTCGTTTTTATCATTATTTTCTATTTCTTGACTTATTATTGCATTTGTTATTTTATTTGTTTTATCATTTGTTACATTATTTATTATATCATTTTTTGTATTTATTTCATTTATTACATTTGTTGCATTTGTATAATCATAAACCATTTCAATTGTATTTTTATCATCATTTTTATTTTTTTTGTTTTTGTTTTTTTCTAATTCATACTCTAAATAGTCTATATCATTTTCTATTAAATTTTTATTATCTGTAACATTATTTTCAGGTTTAAATATTTCATAATATTTGTTATATATATTTTTTAATTCATTTACTAATTTTTCTGTTCTAGCTCTTGTATTTGTGAATATTAAAGTTGTTTTATGTTCTTTTATTTGTTGGTGTAACAATTCATACATCTTTTTATTGATATATTCTGGACGATATTTAGAAAGACTATCTACTGGTGTTCTCACTTTTATGTCTATCTTTTTATCTACAGAAAGGTCTACAATGTCACAGTTCCTCTCTATTCTTGTTTTTTCATCATTATATTCATAACCAACCAAATATCTTGCAACATCGCTTAATGGAGAGATTGTTGCACTTATTCCAATTCTTGTATAACTTGGAATTAATAAATTTAATCTTTCCATTGCAACAGATAAATCAGATCCTCTCTTTGATTCTGCAATAGAATGTATCTCATCAACAATTAACCATTTTATTTCTCTAATATTTTTTCTAAAATTCTTTGAAGTTAAAATTATATCAAATGTTTCAGGTGTCGTTATTAAAATATGAGGTGGATTCTTTGTCATTTTTGATTTTTCATAATTAGTTGTATCTCCAGTTCTTTTTGCAACTCTAATGTTTAATTTCTTTCCACTTTCTTCATATATTTTTATTATTTCACTTAATGGTTCATTTAAATTTTTCTCAATATCATTTCCTAATGCTTTTAATGGACTTATATAAATAGCATAAACTTTATCTTCCAATTCATTTTTAAGGTCTAAATTCACCAATTCATTAATTATTGACATAAAAGCACTCAATGTTTTTCCTGAACCTGTTGGCGAACAAATAAGTGTATTCATTTTATTATGAATATTTACTATAGAATATCTTTGAGGAGGAGTATACTCTTTAAATTTACTATAAAACCATTTCTTAATCTCACTTGTTAAAATATTATCAATATCACTAATTTTATATGGTTCTTTTAAATAAGAGATCATACAAAGAGTATTTTTTTAAAATATTTAAATTATGTTAAACTTTTTAGAAATATTAACATATCTTACAAACACAATATTTCATAATATATATTATAAATTATATATTATAACAAAATAAAAAGTAAAAATAAAAATAAAAAACAGAAAATAACTAATAATATCAAAATAATTTGGAAGCTCTAAAAACTAATTATAAATCATAATAAGTGAACAAATGTCATAAAAACAAAAAAAACGTGACATGTAATTAATTACATGACACATAATAATGACACACATTATATGACGTGTCACATAAAGTGACGTGTCATAACATTAAAATTTTTTATGACACATGTTTCTTAAAATAAACTAATATATCAATTTAAAGATGCAAATGTCACATGTTATCATAAAAACAAAAAACAAAATAAAACAAAGAAAGAAGAAAAATAAAAAAAATTACACATAAAGTTCAAAGATATATTATTCAATCATTTCAAGATTCACATGTCATATTTTTATAAAAACAACAAAAAATGACATAAAAAATGACATAATAATAATAAATAAATAAATAAATAAATAATGACATAATAATAATAAATAAATAAATAAATAAATAAATAAATAATGATAAAATTACATCAAATTTATATACGTAATAATAAATAAAAAATTATGAGAATTTGTATTGGAGGAGATATAGGATCTGGAAAATCAAGTGTAGCAAAAGAAATAGCTAAGAAACTAAACTACGAATGCTATCTTGGAAGTAAAATCTATAGAGATTATGTAATAAAACATGATATGACAATGCTTGAAATAGTTAATTACCCAGAAATTATATCAAAGATCGATAAAGAAATAGATGAATACCAAGAATCATTAAATAAAAAAGATAATTTTGTCATAGATTCTCGTCTTGGATACTTCTTTATTAAAAATAGTATAAAAATATATCTTAAAACGAGTTTTAATGTTGCAACAAATAGAATTTTTAATGCAAATAGAGAATCTGAGAAATATTCCAACATAAACGAACTAAAAAATGAAATAATCAACAGAACAAAGGAAGAATCTCAAAGATTTCTATCCTTATATAAGACAGATCCACATAATTTAAAGAATTTCGATATAATCATCGATACAAATGAGATTAACATAGATGAAACTGTTAAAAAAATATTAGAACAGATAAAACAATAAAAAATACCCTAAAAAACATAATCTATTTATTATGCTTAAATTTACATAATTTTAAGAAAAATTCAAATATACTCCTTAAAAAGTGAGTTCTTTAATCAATAATAACATTATTCATTACTAATCTAAATAATAATAAATGCTTATCATTTCTTTATTGCTTATTTCTATATAATAGCACTAATGTTAATAAATATACAATAATAATGATAATAACAATATTAATGAATATATAATAAGAAAAATAAATAAAAAATAAAAAAATAAAAAACAAAAAACAAAAATAAAAATAAAAATAAATAAAATATTAATTTAAATAAGAATCTATAATCTCTTTTACAACTAAAGGATCTCCTTTATTTGCAAATTTACCCATTAATATACCCATTGCTCTTTTAGGATTAATTAAATCAATATTCTTTATCTCATTTTTTATTTCTAATTCTAATTCTTCTTTTGAAAGTAACAATAAATTATTTTCCTTTGCTAATTCTAAAAATGATTTACCTTCAGATTTCATTGAAGCAAGCTTTACTAAATTTCCTTTTGAAACCTTATTTTTATCAATCAAATCAAATAAATCTTCTTGATCTTTATCTGTATAATCAAATTCTACTTTATATTCATCTGTTACTGCTTTTGATAAATTCATCATATTTTCTGCAATAAAATTTATTTTTAAATTTTTAAATTTCTTTGTAAAATTTAACAAAATTGGACCATAACCTGAATATACAACTTTATGAGACAAATCTTTATGTAAATTTAGTTTTATTAATTGCTCTTCTATTTCTTCTAATAAAACTGGTTTTTCATATTTTATTTCTTTTGTTTCAATTGGTTTTATATCTGTTTCAGGATACATTCTAGAACTTCCTGGCATAACTCTTAAAAATGCTGATGTCCCATCTTCTTTTGGTTGTCTTACATGACCTTTTTCTTGTAAAAATAATTCTTCCATGTAATCTTTTATTGTAACGAATGCAAATTCTACTTTTTCTTTTTCTCCACAGATAACTAAAAAACCATCTTTTTGTGAAACATTTAATTTTTCTTTTAACAAATCGACTTCTTGTTGTGTAACACCGTAATTTGGTAATTCATCTGAATGAAACAATCCTTTTAATGATGTTGCATTTTTTACTCTATCTGCAAATTCACTTCCAACTCTTCTATCAGGATTTAATTCTATTCCAAAAACTCCTAAAAAATCTTTAACTTTTGTTGCATATATTACTCCGTTTTTATTTAATGATTGTAATAATATTTTTGATTTTGTTTCATGAAACATATGTGTAACATTTTCTATTTTTAATTCTGGTTTTTCTATTTTCTCTGTTTTAAAATAATTTCTTAATTCTTGTAGTCTATACTGTCTTAACGCTTCTAATTCTACTGATTTTTTTAATACATCTAATGTTTGCGCACCTTTAATTTCAACTCTTACTCCACCTTTTATTGAAACATTTAAATCTTGTCTAATTGTACCTAGACCTCTTTTAACATTATCTAGACTTCTAAGAACCATTCCTATTTTTGTTGCAAGTGGAATTACTTCGTTTGGAGATATAACATCTGGTGCTGTTGCAATTTCTATTAATGGTATTCCTAATCTTGATGTGTTATATATATTTTCATTTTCATTCTTTTCCTCAATTTTACAAGCATCTTCTTCAATACATATAGATTCTATACCATAATCTTTTCCATCTACATTTAAAAAACCATCAGTTGCAACAAGACCTGTTCTTTGAAAACCAGAAGTATTTGAACCATTCAAAACAATTTTTCTCATAAAATGTAATTCATCTACTACTTTTGCTTTTAAAAAATCAGCAACAATCAATGATGATTTTATTGCTTGCATACTTGGTGAATGAGGAGGTTCATCATCTTTTTCTACTAAACACGTTGAATCATATCCATAATAAACATTAACCTTATCTTTGATTATTTCATTTTTTGCAGCTTTATCCATAGAATTTAATTCTCCCATTGATAAATTCAATTTTCTTCGATATATTTCTTTTGGAGTATCACTTCTTATTGTTGTTGGACACATACAAAAAAGTTTTCTTCCTTCTAATTGTTGATGAATTTCAAGTCCACACATTAATCCTAATGTGTCAATTTTTTTTATTAAACTGTCATAATCAAATTTTTTATCCATTTTCTTCACTTATCTTATTAATTTATATTATTATATTATTTGTTTATTTATATTTCTGCATTAATTAATTAATTATTTGTAATCATAATTTATAATTTATAATTTATAATTTGTAATTTGTAATTTGTAATCTATAATTTATATTATTTAGATTTATTAATATATACTTAAATATTACGATAAAAAACTATCGAGAACTCTTTACGAATCAAAATCATTATTCATTGTATTATTAATAGAATTATCCTTTGGGTTTGATAATATAACATCATCAATTCTTAAAATCATATTAGAAACTTGAATTGCAGAACTTAAAGCTTGCTCTTTTATTTTTAAAGGTTCTAAAATTCCCTTTTGTCTTGCATCTACAATTTCTCCTGTAAATACATCTATACCATAATATTTTTTGTCTTTATCTTTGTGAATTTTTCTTAAATTTGTAATTATTTCTATTGTATCTAAACCAGAATTTTCAGCTAATGTTTTTGGAATAACTTCTAAACTTTTTGCAAAAGCAATTATTGCAAGTTGTTCTTTTCCACCAAATGAATTTGCAAAATCTAATAATTGTAATGACAATTCCATTTCAACACTTCCTGCACCAACTAATAATTTCTTATTTTTTATTACAGATCCTACATCACCAATTGCATCATCAACTGCTCTTAAAGTTTCATCAATGACGTGTTCTGTACTTCCTCTTATCACTATTGATACTGCTTTTGGATTTTTACATGAATTTATAAAAATATAATTTGTGTCTGAAAAATTTTTTTGTTTAATTAAACCCGCAAAACCTAAATCATTTTTATTTATGTTATTAACATCTGAAACAATATTTCCTGAAACTGCTTTGGATATTTTTTCCATGTCACTTTTTGCAACTCTTCTTATTGCGGATATTCCATTTTTTGCAAGATAAAATTGTGCAACTTCATCGATTCCTTTTTGACAAACAACAAAATTTGCACCAGATTCAACGATTTTATTAACCATATTTTTTAACATATTTTCTTCCATATCAACAAATGATTGAAATTGTTGTGGAGAAGTTATATCATATTTAGAATCTATTTCTGTTTTTCTTACTTCTAATCCACTATTTAATAATAATATCTTTGCATCTTTAATTTCTTTTTTCATTGAAGAATGAACAATTTCTCTTTCAATTATATACCCGTCAAGTAAAAAACTATCTTCTAATTCTTCTCCTATGATTTTTTCGATTTTTATAGAATCTTTATCGAATTCTTCTCCATCAATTACTTGTAAAACAGCTCCTACGATTAAATCTGATAATTTTTCTTTTCCGTATTCTGCTCCTTTTCCTGTAATTGCGGTTTCAACAACTTTCTTTAATAGATCTTTTTTATTATCATCTAAATTTATTGATAATTGATTTATTATTTCTAATGATTTTTTATAAGCAATCCTATATCCTTTTGAAATAATTGTTGGATGAATTCCTTCTGATAATAATTCTTGTGACTTTCTTAATAATTCTCCTGCGATTATTACAGCAGTTGTAGTTCCATCACCAACTTCTTTTTCTTGAGTTTTTGCAATTTCAACTAACATTCGTGCTGCTGGATGTTCTATTTGCAATTCTTTTAAAATTGTAACTCCATCATTTGTAACAATTATATTATTAGAAGAATCTACAACCATTTTGTCCATTCCCTTTGGACCAAGTGTTGTTCTTATAGCATCAGCTACTTGAATACAAGCATTAATATTATAAAATTGAGCAAATTTACCACTACTTTTTTGAAAATTATCTTGCAAAAAATATGGTTCTTTTGCCATTTTTATCATATCTTGTAAATCATTGTGTATTGTACAGCTTTAATACATCCATTATCTTTTCAACGTCTTCATCAGATAATGTTGTATTCATACTTGATAATAAATTTCTCAAAATGTCTTTATTTATAGGCAAAATTTCTGCGATTTTCATTATGATTGTATCTGTCAATCTAATTATTCCTAAATCACTTAATTCTTTAACTAAAGCATCTGACTCTTCTAGTTTTAAAGTAACTGTTCTATTCAAATACTCAAATAATTTTAATGATTTAAAGTTTAATTCGCCTTTTTCATTTGCTTTTTCCAATATGTCTCTTACTTGTGCAGGACTAATTGGTTTTTCTTCTATAACATTTAAAGACATTTTAAAACACTTAATTTACTTTTTTTAAATGTATTGGATGGACTAATTGAACTTTTTTTAGACCTCCATCTTTAATTTCGACTTTATAACAAGCTCCTTGTTTTCCTACTACTTTTCCAATTTTTCCATGAAATCTTGAACAGTACATTCCATTTTGATAAGCTGTTTCTGCTTTCAATACTACACTTGAACCTTCATCTATTTTTTGGAAAAAATGAACTAAAGAAATTTTACCTTGAGCTCTAATATTTTTTCTAAATTTGGATCTTGTTTTTCTTCTAATTCCACCTACTCTTTTTACCATTACTTTCACCTTTATTTATTATTTTATTATTATATTACTATGATTTATGATTTAATTATATAAATTTATCACATTTGTATTTTATTTAAAATTCTTCATAATCTTCAATTTCTTTTAAATATCCACCTGATTTTAATTGTGGTAATTGATTTTTATTATATTTATAAATAACGTCTCCTTTTTCATCTCCTTGAATTTCCCAAGATTCAATGATAACAATATCATTTTCTCTTATCCATAATCTTCTTTTTAATCTTCCAGGAATTCTACAAATTCTGACATTACCATCAAAACATTTTACTCTCATTCTAGAACCACCAAGTCTTTGTTCAACTAGACCTATGAATTCTCTACTTCCTCTTGGTAATCTTAATCTAAAAGTTGGACCATCTTCTTCAACAACTACATCATCAGTCAATATTTCTTCTCCATCAACAACTTCTTTTGGAATCACTTTTACAGGTGGTTTTATTGGTGGTTTAACGACTGGTTTGGCTGGAGATCTATTTGCTGGTTTAAATGGTGCCTTAGCACCTGGTTTTCCATTTCTTCTTTGATTAAAATCTCCTTTTTTATCTTGATTACTAATAAATATCACCTATTCTATTTTTTCTGCAGACAATGCAACTTTTGTTGATTCGTATTCTAAACCAATATCTCTAATGAAATTTTTCATTCTAGATTCTTCGGTTTTGAAATTTTCTCCTATTACCTTTGCTTGATACTTACCACCACCAAGATAAACAACTTCAATTCCACTATCTTTTTCTAAATACTTCAATATTGGATTTCTTATTAAATTTAAACCTTCACTATTTTCACTAGTTATCTTTAATTGGTATTTTACTTCAATTAATGGTTTTTTGAATCTTTTTGTTATCATATCTAAAATAAATTCTTTAATATTTGAATCTACTTTTATATTATATTTATCAAATGCTTCTTCACTTAATAACCAATCTTCAAAAAATTCATGTAAATAGTAATAATCATCCATTACTTTATCTAATTTTTTATTATAAAATTCTTCTAAATTAAATTTAAATTCAACTGATGCTAATTTAAGAATTGTTTCAGCTAAACTTTCTTTTCTAAGTTCTGTATTTTTATCAATTCTATCTTTTTGGTTAACTCTTCTTAAAGATAAATCAACTTGTGATCTTTCTTTATCTACTCTTAGAACCTTACAGAAAACTTTTTTATCAACTTGAACAAAATCTCTAATATTTCTAATTCTTCCAGGAGATACTTCTGATATGCTAATTACTGCCTGAGAATTTTTATATTCGTCCATATCTACAAAAACACTTTGTCTTTTAATGTCTTTTACAGTACATATGACAACTTCATTTTCCTCAGGTATTCCTTTTCTTTTTAATAACATATCATAACATCTCTATTGTTTTTTAAAATATTTTAATAATTTTCATTGTGATAAATATATTTACATTATAATAAATATATTTACAATACTTCAATTATTTTAGCTTCAATTTTTGTTTTTCCGCCTGTTGGTTTAGCTAGTACTTCTCCACAAACTAAACATTTTATTTCTGTTGCTGCTTTTCCAAAAATAATTTGTTCATTTTTGCATTTTGGACAATTTACTCTAATAAATTTTGATTCTTCTGCCATTTAATCACCTACTGGATTTCTACTTTTTTAACTCTAACTCCATGATCGCTCATTGTTTTTTTATGACAAACTTGACATTCATAAACAAAAGCAGCCTTTTTAGTTACTTTAACACCTTGTCTTTTTGGTTTTGGTGGTTTTGAGTATTTTCCTTTATTACCCATTCCGTAATCCTTACCAGTTCCTCTTCTCTTTAATCTTACTAAAGCTCCCAAGGACAAGTGGTGCGTTGCGTTTCTTCCTTTATTTTTATATTGTGTTACCTTATGGTCAGTATGCGTTTTGCACTTTGGGCAATACCTTTTCATTGTTTTTGGAACTTTCATACAATCACTTCCTTTTTTTTTATTATATTAAATATTATAACATTACAACATAAGAAAAATTATTGATATATAAATATTTCATTAATATTTAAAATTATATTTCTTATATTTCTTTATAATTAAGATTTAAAATCTAATTATATGAAAAAATAATACTATTTAAAAAGTTTGTCAAAACCTTTTTTTATATGAATTGCATTTTGAGGACAAACTTCTTGACAACAATAGCATCTTACACATTTTGTATAATCAAATATGGGTATTTTTGATGATTTTGAAATTGCTTTTGCTGGACATTGCATTGTACATCTATTACAATTTATACATTTTTTTGGATCTATAATTGGTCTTGAACTAAATTTGTTAAAAATCTTTTTTAAAACTTTACTATTCAAATATGAATTTATGATACTTGGTTTTTTATTGTCTGGTAATCTATATTTTAAATATGGAAATTTTAAATCATTTATTATTTCATTAATAAAATCAATTTCTAAGTCTATTTTTTTTTCTTTTGCATATTTCAAATAAGTTATTTTATTATAATCAATATCTACTAATTTTGAACATAAAAAATCAATCGTAAAATTATTATTTCCCATAATTATTACTCCAATTTTTCTTGTTTCTCCTGAGTTTGGACCATTTTTATCCATTCCTTCTATTCCATCAACAATTGTAAAATCTGTTTTTATATAACTTGCTAATTCATAAAGTAATTTTGAAAATTTCTTTTCTTCGGGTAATTTTACATGAAAGGATGTTTTATTTGCTCCTGGAATTAATCCATAAAGATTTTTCACAGCACATGTAAAATTTGTTAGTGAATGTGTTTTTATTTTAGGAATATTTATTATTTTATAATCATTATAATTTTTAAAAATAGGAATTTCATGAAATGTTTCAAGTTTAACTAATTTTTCTTCATCAAAGTCTATTAATGACACATTATATTTTTGACATATTTCATAAATTCCATTAACTTTTGTAACCATTTTTGTTGATCCAAAAGCAGGAGAATCTCCTAAGAAAATATTCTTTGATTCTATTTTTTTTAATAATGCAATAATAATTCCTTCAACAATTGCTGGATTTGTTGTTACATTTTTTGTTTTATTTTTTGGAATTAATAAATTAGGTTTTAGTAAAATTTTATCATTTTCTTTTAAATTTTTATAAAAATCACTTAAAATCATCATTTCACAGATTCTTTCAATAGATTGTTCATAAGATTCTACTTTGGAAAAGATTATTTCTTCTTTTTGGTTTTTTGATTTATAAGTTTTTATGTCATTCATAAGATTTCACTTTTTCAATTTATTTAATTTTAATTTAAATTTAATTCTTTTTTTTAATTATAATATTTTATTTGTGTAATAAAAAAATATTAATAATAATATAATAATAATTTTATTAATATATATAATACTTGTATTAATAAATATAATACTTGTATTAATAAATGTTATATTAAATCTACTGTGATTACTCTAAAGTATTTGAATTAATTGTTATTTTTATATTATATTTTTTATTTTCTACATAATAATTTTTTCCTATTGTTAAAAACAAATCTTCATCACTTTTTTTTAGAATTTTTAATAAATATTCTTGAATTTCATCTTTAGAATAATTTGTTTTTAATTTTTTATTTATTCTTTCATATACAAGTTCAGTATAACAAATATTATTTATTATTTTTAATTTTAATATATTTTTATCCATTTATTATTTTAATTTTGATTTATATTATAAAGTTTGTTTATTATTTTTTTTATTTTTTTTAATCATTATATAATAAAACAATAATAACTAACATATATTAAATTTATAATATTACAATATAAAGATTTAATATTTCTATTAAGATTATAATATTTCTATTAAAATTATAATATTAAAATTAAGAAATGTAAAAACTTATAAAGAAGATAAATATAAAAGATACATGAAAATACTTGTAATAAATAATCATTCAAAACACATAGAAGACCTATTATCTAAAATAAAATTAAATAATCAAAATAGAATAAAATCTATAGATTTCAAAAATCTAAATGATGTTAATTATAATGAATATGATGCAATAATTTTATCTGGAGGATCTTCTTTTTCTGTATTAAAACACCAAGATGAATATTCAAAAGAATTACATCTAATAAAAAATTGTAAAAAACCAATACTTGGAATTTGTTTAGGATTTGAATTAATTAATTTTGCATTTGGAGAAGAATTAAAAAAATTAGAATATAAAGAACAAGGAATAATTACAATAAAATTAATTTCAAAAGATTTAATATTTGATTATCTTCCTAAAGAATTTGATGTTTATGAAGGACATAGATGGGTTGTTTTAAAAAATAAAAAACTTAATTCTTTAGCTATCTCAAAAGATGGAATTGAAGCTGTTAAACATCCTAAAAAAAAAATATATGGAGTTCAATTTCATCCTGAAGTTTTTATTGAAACAAATGATTGTGAAAAAATATTTTTAAATTTTCTTAATATTGCGAGATTAGCAAAATAATGTATATATTTTTGAAATTTATTATTTTTTATTATAAACATAAATCAAATACAATATTGCTGGAATTAAAGGTATATACATAATTATAATTGGATCTCTCCAAAAAATCAATGATAGTAAAGATCCAAGAATTGTTGGAATAATTATTAAAAATCCTGCAACTTTTTCTTTTTTCCAACCTATTATTAATCCAATTAAAACCAATGGAAAAATTATAAACCATATATTTTCTATAAATGACATCGATGAATTTGGTAAAGGAATTCCATATCCAAGATAGAATGGTAAAAATAATATAAAAATTATTGAACCACTAATTCTTGCACTCCATTTTATTTTTTTTAATAAATTTTCATTCATATTATTAAATAGAGAAATTGATTTATAATATTTTTGTTTCTATAATCATTATTATTTTTATTTTGTTTTTGTTTTTATGTATTTTTAATTTTAGTTTTTGTTTTTATTAATTATTTTTTTACTTTTATGTGTTTTTTATTGTGTTTTTATGTGTTTTATTGTGTTTCATTTTATTATTTTATTATTAAATATAGTTAAATAAAATTCTAATAATAAATATTAACATTAAAAATCTATATTAAAAATATTAATAAAATATATAATAAAATATATTAATAAAATATATTAAGAATTATTAAAAATTATTAGAGAAAATGGTGATAGAAATTATTTCAAAAATTAAATATAAAATATATTAAAAAAATTTAAATACTTAATTAAATAAAAAAGTGTATGGAAAATGATTCTGATATACTTGAAAAAAGAATAAGAATAGCAATCCCAATATTTCTAGCTTTAGGAATCTTTGTATTTTTATTTGATAAAATCTTAGGTGGAGTAATTATTGTATCAGTTGTTTTTTCTGGAATCTATGGAATTATATTTTATAAAAAAATAAAAGCTAATGAATCAGATAATTCAAAAGGAGTTTTCTTTAGAAATATATTAGAAAAGAAAAAATAAAAAATTTAATTTAATAAATTAACATTAAGAGATTATCATTAAGAAGTTATCATTAATAAATTTTTTAAATAATAATAAACCTTTTGCATATTTATTCTACAAAATCAACATCATCAACAACACCATCACTATTCAAATCTAACCCTTCTACTACTTTTGCATAAATTTTTTCATTATATTTATTTCCTATACAAATTTCATTAAAATGTTTTAAAAATGCGATTATCGATGCTCTTGTTCCAGAATGTCTTTTCCCTGCAACTATTAATATTTTTTTTTCTTTATTAAAAGGATTTGAAATCCTTACTATCATTCCGTTTTCATCATTGTGATAAGTTGTAGAACTTATTGTACTTCTTATATTATTTCCTTGCTCAAATCTTATTGGTAATTTATCATTGAACTTTGCCATTACTCTATTTGTAATTGGACCACCTAAAATAATCAAATTATTATTTTCAAGGTCTTCTTGTCTTGTTTCAGTATCCAATTTTACATTTAAATTTGGAATGTAATTCAAATGTATTCCTAAAAACAAAGCAAAATCCATTCCATAATATCCATCTTTTGATCTTGCTTTATCTGGTCCGTGAGGATCTGGACTTCCAACAATTATTAAACAATTTAATTTTCCATCTAAAATAAATGGTTTCAAATAATCGTTTTGATTTTCCTTTGTTGAAATCTTTTGTGCTAATTTTAAATCCTTAAATTTAAAGAAAAAAGAATCTTGTGTAGAACAATAAATATTTGCCAAAGCTCCATGAATATTTTGTGTTTTTAATATCTTTATAAATCCTGATTTTTCCAAATTTTTTATATGATAATATATCTTTTGTTCATTTTCTTTTAACTTTTTTGCAAGCTCTTTTGGATACATTGGTTTGTTTTCTAAGTTTTCTAAAATCTTTTGTGAAAGAGTTGAACTTAAACTTTTTAAATTTTTTAATTTTATTTCCTTTGTATCTAACAAATAATTACCTTCCAACCTATTATCTAAAATATACATACTAATCAACCACTAAAAAAATATTTTTAATACCTTTATAATTTTTTTAATAATACTTATATATAAATTTTATTTTTATATTTCCACTTTTGATTTTTTAAAGAAAACAAAAACAAATTAAAAAAGAAAAATCAAAATTAAATAAAAAAAAAGAAAAAAAACACGAAATAAAATAAAAAATAAAAAATAAAGAAAAAAAATAAAGAAAAAAAATAAAAAATAAAAAAGTGAAAAATATGTGTGGAATAATTGGTTATATTGGAGAAAAAAACGCAAATGAAATAACATTAAAAGGATTAAAAAAATTAGAATACAGAGGTTATGATAGTTTTGGATTTGCAAATCTAACATCAAAAATAAATATTTACAAAGATATTGGAAAAGTAAGTCAAATAAAAAATATAGATTTACCTAAATCAAACATTTCTATAGCACATACAAGATGGGCAACTCATGGAGGAGTAAAAAAAGAAAATTCACATCCTCATCAAAGTAATAATAAGGAAATAGCATTAACACATAATGGAATAATTGAAAATTATCAAGAAATAAAAAAAGAATTAATAAAAAATGATTATTTCTTTAAATCAGAAACTGATTCAGAGATAATTCCTGTTTATATTGAATATTTAATAAAAAAAGAGAAAATAGTATTTTTTGAAGCATTAAAAAAAACTTTAAAAAAAATAAAAGGTAATTATGCAATAACAATTATTTATAAAAACGAAAAAAAAATCTTTTTTGCAAAAAAAGGCTCTCCATTAATTATAGGAATTGGAAAAAATGAGAATTTTATTTCTAGTGATATGAATGCTTTTTTAGAATGCACTAATAAAATAATTTGTTTAGATGATAATGAATATGGATTTATTGAAGAAAATAGTTTTTCAATATATGATCTTAATACCAATAAAAAAAAGAATAAAAAAATTAATTTAATAAAAAATGACACTCTAAAAAATAAAGAAATAATAAAAGAAAATAAAAAAATAAAGAATATAAAAACAAATAATAATAATAATAATAATAATAATAACAATGAAAAAAACAATGAAAAAAACAATGAAAAAAACAATGAAAAAAAAATAAAAGAAATAATTGAAAAAATAAAAAATAAAATTGATTTTAAACAAAATTATAATAATCACTATATGTTAAAAGAAATATTTGAACAAGCAAATACAATAGATTATGCAATAAATCAAAATATTAAAAAAATCACAAAAATTATCAATAAAATAAAAAAAACTAATGACATCTTTTTAATAGGATGTGGAACAAGTTATAATTGTTGCCTTTATGCATCATATCTTTTTAGAGAAATTTTAAATAAACAAACAACTCCAATAATTGCAAGTGAATTTGAAAATTATTTACCATTAATCACAAATAAATCATTAATAATAGCAGTTAGTCAAAGTGGAGAAACAATTGATGTTTTAGAAGCAATAAAAAAATCAAAAGAGAAAAAAGCAACTATATTTTCCATAGTTAATACTAATTTCTCTACATTAACAAGAATTTCTGATGAAAATATTATGATGAATTCTGGAGTTGAAATTTGTGTATTATCTACAAAAAGTTATACTAGTCAAATTGCAATTTTTTTATTATTAATATATTCGTTAAAATATAATTATAATAATGCTATTAAAAAAATTAAAAAAATAAGTAATAAGATTCCATTAATATTAGAAAATAACTTCGAAAAACTAAAAGAAATTGCAGATCTAATCAAAGAAAAAAATGACTTATTTTTAATTGGTAGAAATTCATTATATCCAATTGCTTTGGAAGGTGCTTTAAAGATAAAAGAAGTTTCTTATATTCATGCCGAAGGATTTGCGGGTGGAGAATTAAAACATGGAACTATAGCTTTAATTGAAAACAAAACACCTGTTATAATTTTATCTTCTAAAAAAAATAGAGAATTAACATTAAGTAATGCTATAGAAATAAAATCAAGAGGAGGATATATTATCGGTTTTGATTATATTAATAATGAGATATTTGATAATTTTATTGAAATACCAAACATAGATGAAGATAATTCAATTTTAATGATAATTCCCCTACAAATTCTTTCTTATTTTTTAGCAATAAATAGAGGATGTGATCCTGATAAACCAAGAAATCTTGCAAAATCAGTTACGGTTATCTAAAATAAAATAATCACAAATAAAATGAAAAAACAAAAAGAAATAAAAAAAAATAAAAAATAAAAAAATGGTGAAAAAATGACAAAAAAATTATTTGGAACAGATGGAATAAGAGGAATTGCGAACACATTTCCTATAGACATAGAAACAATATCAACAATTTCTAAAGCAATTATTAATTATTTAAATAATATTTATAATAATAATTTAAATTTAAAAAAAATAAAAAATTTAAAAAAAATAAAAATTGCAATTGCAAAAGACACTAGATTTAGCAAAAAAATAATAGAAAATCAATTAATTTCTTCCATTAATTCTCTGAATTGTGATGTAATAAAATTAGGAATTATTCCTACACCTGCACTTGCTTTTCTAACAAAAAAATTAAATTGTGACATGGGAATCATGATTAGTGCTAGTCATAATCCTTATCAAGATAATGGAATAAAACTTTTTGATTCAAATGGATTAAAATTATCTGACACACAAGAAGAAAAAATTGAAGAAGAAATTTTAAAAGAATTAAATAAACAAAAAAATGAAATAAATGAAAAAATTAATTACATAAAAAATGACAATAAAAAACAAATCTTAAAAAAAGAAATAACAGAAATTGGAAAAACTTTTTATTACAAATCTGCAAAAAAAGATTACATAGAATTTGCAAAAAAAACAATTAATAATCTATCATTAGACAAATTAAAAATAGCAATAGATTGTGCAAATGGAGCATCATATTTTGTTGCACCAATAATTTTTAAATCTTTAAATTCTGATTTAATCACAATAAATAACACTCCTGATGGAAAAAATATCAATAAAAATTGTGGATCACAACATTTAGAAAATTTAAAAAAAATAGTTCTAGAAAATAATTGTGACATAGGAATTGCTTTTGATGGAGATGCTGATAGAGTTATTTTTATTGATGAAAAAGGAAGTGAAATTGATGGAGATTCAATTATGGCAATTTGTGCAATATATTTAAAAGAAAATAATATATTAAAAAATAATTGTCTTGTTTCAACAATAATGAGTAATCTTGGATTAAAAAAAACATTAAAAAAATATAATATTAATTTTATTGAAACAAATGTTGGAGATAAATATGTTGTTGAAGAAATGATAAAAAATAATTACAATTTTGGAGGAGAACAATCAGGACATATTATTTTTTTTGATTATTCTACTACCGGAGATGGAATTATTAGTGCTTTACAATTATTAAAGATCATTATAGAAAAAAATGAAAAACTAAGTGAAATCTCAAAAATCTTAGAAAAATATCCACAATCTCTTCTTAATTTAGAAGTAAAAGAAAAAAAAGAGATAGATAAAATTCCTTTATTAAAAGAAACATTAGAAAAAATAAATAAAGAAATAAATGGAGATGGAAGAATTGTTGTAAGATATTCTGGAACACAAAATATAATTAGAATTATGAGTGAAAATCCTAAAAAAGAGAAAAACGATTTTTATACAAGCGAAATTGAAAAAATAATCAAAAGAGAAATTGGAATATAAAAATATAAAAAATATAAAGGTGAAAGAATGGAAAATCAAATATCAAACATTAATTACTTTAACAATATTAAAAAAATAAAAGAAACAAAAAAAACAAAAACTAAGAAAATTATAAATAGAAAAAATATAAATAAAAAAAATATATATAAAAAAATACAGGCAATAATTTTTGCAAATGAGATATCAAATTATATGCAACCATTAGGAATAAATACACCATCAATACTATTAAAAATTTCTAATAAAACAATTTTAGAATATTATATAGAAAATTTAAAAGATTTTGTAAGTGAATTTATAATCATAATAAATAAAATGCAAGAACAAATTATTGATTTTTGTAATAATAAATTTAAAGAAGAAAATATTATCTTTTTTGAAGAATTAAATGAGAAAAATCCTTCTAAAACATTAAAAAATATCGAAAAATTAATACAAAGTGATTTCATATTAATTACAAAAGAACAAATATTTGATAAATTAGATGTTAAAGAACTAATAAAAAAGAAAAATTCAATTTTAGTTAATATAAATGAAGATAAAAATGAAATTGATGAACACAATTTATTTTTTTTGAGTAAGAAAAATCTAGATTTTGTTGATGATTTGATTGATTTAAAAAAGAAGAAAAACTATAATGAAATAAATAATAATAATAATAATAATAATAATAATAATAATAATAATAATGAAAATAAAGATGAATACAAAATAGACTTTAATCTAATTAAAGCAAAAAAAAATCATTACAAAATAAAATACTCTTGGGATCTATTAAAAATAAATGAAGAAATTAACAAATATATAGAAAATCAAATAGAAGGTATCATTGAAGATAGAGCAACTATAAAAGAAAATATTATCTTAGGAAAAAATTCGATAATTAAAAACGGAGTTTATATAGAAGGTCCTTGTGTAATTGGAGCAAACTCCATAATTGGACCTAATTGTTACATAAGACCATATACATCAATTGGAAACAATTGTAAAATAGGAAATGCTGTAGAAATCAAAAATTCTATAATTATGGATAATACAAATGTTGGTCATTTATCATATATAGGAGATTCAATCATTGGAAAAAATAGTAATATGGGAGCTGGAACAATTACATCAAATCTAAGACATGATAAAAAATTAATAAAGACTATTATTGACAATAATTTAATTGAAAGTAATAGAAAAAAGTTTGGTACAATTATTGCTGAAAATGTTCATACAGGAATTCACACAAGTATTTATCCTGGAAGAAAAATATGGCCAAACAAGTCTACTATTCCTGGTGAAATTGTAAAAAATGATATAATATAAAAAAAGTTTAAAACTTTTAACACTAATTATTATATACTTTTTTAATTATTAATATATAAATAAAAATAATAAAAGTTTATATATTTTCTTACTTTTCTTACAAGTAAGATGAAGATTATCGATATAAAAAGTGCTACTATTACAAAAAAAGGTCAAATATCAATTCCTAAAAAGATGAGAGAAAATGGTAATTTTAAATTAGGAACAAAAATTGCAATCATTGCTTTTAAGGACCATATAGAATTAAGGAACATACAATCATTAGGAAATAAAATGGAAAATGCAATAATTAGTGAAGAAATACTAAAAAAAGATTGGGAAAGTCTTGAGGAAGAAAAAGCATGGAAAGATTTGTAAAAGGTGATGTAGTAATAATTCCATTTCCTTTTTCTAATTTAGAAAAAACAAAAAAAAGACCTGCTTTAATTATTGCAAATTTAGAAGGAAATGACTACATATTAGCTCAAATAACAAGTCATCTAAAAAATGATAATTACTCTATTATAATTTCAAATGATGATTTTTATAGTGGAAATTTAAATTTATTAAGCATGCTTAGACCAAATAGACTTTTTACTGCAGAAAAATCTTTATTTTTATATAAAATTGGATCTTTAAAAAAAGAAAAAATAAAAGAAATACAAGATAAAATTATAGAAATTTTTACAAATTAATCTATTTTTAAATTATCTAAAAAATAATAAAAGTTTATATATGATGTTTTTTTCCTAATACTTGCTAAATGTGAGGCGAAGTACCTTGAATAGCAATGGTGAATACAATGGCACTATACAAATATATAAAAAAAACAAGAAATAGTCCAGAATTTAAGGACGTACAAAAGGCTCATCTAATAGAATGGAGAAAAGAGCCAATTACAGTTAGAATAGAAAGACCTACAAAACTTGATAGAGCAAGAACATTAGGATACAGAGCAAAACCAGGTTTTATATTAATAAGACAAAAGGTTGAAAAAAACACTAGAAAAAGAGAAAGTTTTGCTGGTGGAAGAAGACCTAAACATAACAGAAGAGTTGAAATAATTAACACATCTTACCAAGCAATTGCTGAAAGAAGAGTTAATGATAAATTCAGAAACTTAGAAGTATTAAATAGTTATTTTGTTGGAAAAGATGGAAAATATAAATGGTATGAAGTAATCTTAGTTGATCCAAATCATCCACAAATTATAAACGATTCAATCCTTTCATGGATTTCATCACCTAAACACACTAGAAGAGCTTTTAGAGGTTTAACTAGTGCTGGTAAAAAATCTAAAATGGATCCAAAGAAGTAAATTACTTCTTTTTTTTTATTTTTTAACTTTTAATTTTTCTAAAATTTTAAATAATAATAAAAAACAAATAGTTTTATAAAATTATAAATAAATCTAGTAAAAAAATAAATAAGATAATTATAAAATAATATATAATAAAAACAAAAAAATAATAAATATAAAAAAATGATAAACATGAAAATAATATTACCAAATCAAGAAATTATAGTAAAATATATTGAAGAAAATAAAGTAAGTTTTGAAGGACAAAAAGGTATTGTAAAAAATTTACCAAATGATATCAAAAATAATTCTTTTTTAAAAGTAAAAGTAACAAAAATAGATCCTATGAGAGGATTTGAAGCTATTTTTTTATCTATTTCAAATATCAATAATAATAATAATAATAATAACGATAGTAAAACTAATCAAAATGACAATACTAATAGGAACAATAACTTAAATAAAAGTAATTTTAATAGAACCAACAGTAAAGAACAAAAAAATAATTTAATAGAAAAAAGATTAAATGAAATAACTGAAGGAAATGTTGGAGAAAGTTTTACAATAAAAGTAAAAATACTTGAAATAAAACAAACAAAAGGACCAACAATATTTGTTGTTTATGATGGATCTAGAATCTCAATTGCTAAAGGATTTGAAAAAGCAGGAGAAAGAGCATTCCCACAAATAAATGTAGGAGATAAAATAAAAGCTGAAGTAAGAGTTTCAATGTTTGATAATAGTGTTGAACTTTCCATTAAAGGATATGAATTTTTATCAATAAAAGAAGACGAAGATTTAATAAAAAATATTGAATTGGAAACTGAAAAAAAAATAAAAGTAAATGATTGGAATTTTTTAATAGAATCAGAAACATTAAAAAAAATGAAACCTGATTTTGAAAAATTTGCAAAAACAATAAATTATGCAATTGTTGATAATAAACCAATCTATCTAAAACATCATGCAGATTGTGATGGACTTAGTGCTGCAATGGCAATTGAAAGAGCAATTTTAAAGAAAATGTATGAAGTTTATGGAGATGAAATGACAATAAAACACAACTATAAAAGATCTCTTTCAAAATCACCTTTTTATGATTACTTTGATGCTTCAAGAGATACTGCAATGTTTTTAGAAGATGCGGCTTATTTTGGAACAAAAGCACCATTAATTATTGTTGTTGATTTTGGTTCAAGTACTGAATCTTTACTTTCTTATAAAAAACTTAAATCCAATGGTGCACAAATTATTGTATTAGATCATCATCAAGTTACTTCACAAGAAAAAGAAATTTTATTAGAATATGTAGATATTATCGTAAATTCTACTTT
>JAQUVJ010000018.1 GCA_028693395.1 Candidatus Nanoarchaeia archaeon
ATTTTACCAAATCCTATTTTTAATCTTGCAAATTAGTTTTCTTCTTTATTTCTTTTTTGTTTTTTTTTATTTCTTTTCTTTTATTTTATTTTATTTTTTCATTATTATTTTTTTATTCTACATTATTATTAATTCTATATTTATTTTTAATAATGAAATTATAACATAAAATAATAAAATATAAGACATTTTGATTAATTATACAAATTTAAAGATGATTTTTAAATCAGTGAATAATAACATTTAAAAGATTATAATCTTAAAAATTGATATTAAATTATGAAAATCTTTATATATTTGCTCAATAATACAAGGTCTGTTTTAATCATGAAAATGATTTGAACAAATATGAAGAAGACAAAATTTTCTAAGACTTTCCCAAAAGGAAAAATAAGATGAATATGAGCGATAAATAGCAAAGGTGATTTTATGGCAAAAGATGAAATTTTAGATGAAGAAGAATTTTTAGATGAAGAAGAATTTGACGAAGATGAATTTTTCGATGATGATGAAGATTTTGAAGATGATGAAGAATAAGTACTGTTTTTAAAACATATTTATTATTTTTTTATCTTTTTATTTTTATTATTTTTTTATCTTTTTATTTTTTTATTTTCGTTATTCTTGTTGTTATTCCTGTTATAATTTTGTTCTTGTTGATTTTTTGTACTATTTTTATTGTTAAATTATTTTTATTATTATAAGATTATTTAGTGTTTATTTTTAATAAATTTATAAGAATATTTTTTAGAAGAGAATAATTTCAAAATAATTAAGAAAAAAAATAAATTAAATTTAAAATATTAATAAATTATGAAATTAATAAATTATAAAATTGAAAAATCTAAAATTAAAAAAATAAAAAAGAGGGAATTTTTTATTTAATTTTCAGTTTCAATTTCTCTTTGTCTTTCAAATCTATGAAATCCATTTCCTTTTTCTAAGTTAAAACCTTCGCTTATTCTTGCATTATGTAATTCAACTAATGTTTCAAAATCTTCTAATGAAATCATTTCATTATACAATTCTCCTTCATAACTTTCTATTGCTTTAATATATGCTTCATAGTCATTATCTTCAATAGCTTGTCTTGTTAATTCTCTTAAATCTAAGAAAGTTGAATTCATTTGTCTATTAATTCTTATTTCTGAATTATTTATGTTTTTATTTCCTAATCCATTTCTTTGTCCAAAATTTCCTTTATTTGTTTGATTATTTCTAAATTCAATTATATTTTGAAAATTCTCCTCATTAATTGAATCACTCATTGCAGTTTTCCATGCTTCATAATCTTCATTTTCAATTGCTTCTAAGATTTCTTCGTTTGTTTGTCCTCTATTTGACCAAAAGGCACTAACACCAACAGAGCTTAAAATTAATCCAAACAACATAATTCCTAAGAATTTGTTTGTTATTTTTTTTCTTTTTTTTTCTTTGTTCATTTTAATCAGTAATATGTTATTCAAAACTATATTTAAATGACGAGAAGCAAAAAAGTACATTTGAAATGTATATTTTTTATTCTTTTTGTTTAAAACTAGATTTTCAATATTCTATGAAAATAACAATATAAATACAAAAATTAACAATATTTATAAAAGAAAAAGGAGTATGATTAATATGAATTTAATGATGGAACCAATGATGGAGCCAATAAAGGGACAAATGATTGGACAAATGATGGGAGGAAATTTTATTGTCGATATTATTTTTAATATCTTGTTTGTAACTTTTAGTTTTATTATTTTCTTTAAAACAAAAGAAATGTATGAATTAACAAAATACAGAGGAATAAAATATTTTAGATATTCTTTTTTGTTTTTAGGATTAGGATATTTAATAAGAGCATTAACAGGAATATTTAGATTTGGTTTAAAAAATATATTTTCACAATATCATTTTCCCATGAGATTTTTCTGGGCATTTCCTATAAATTTCTTAGGAATTTTAGCAATCTTTTATTTATTTTTATCAATAGATTGGAAATTTAATTATAATGAAAAAAACGATTATTTAATTTATATTTTAGCATTATTATTATCAATAATTTTTTATTTAACAAAATCATATTATATTATAATTTTATTTCAAATATTAAGTTTAATTGTTGTTGTTATTTTTCATATAATAAAGAATAGAAAAAGTCCGAAGAAAATGTTTATTACTTATTCTTTTTTGTTAATGTTATGGATATTGAATCTTTTTTTGATATTTCCAGAAAGAATATTTTCTTTAACAACAATGATAATAATTCAGTCAATATCTTTGATAATTATGTCTTATATATTCATTAAAGTGATAAAATGGATTTGAGAAAACAACTATGATAATTAAACTAAAAATTAAAACAAAAATTAAAACAAATTAAGAAATTAAAAAAAAACTAAATAATCAAAAAAATATAAAAATGTAAAAATAATAATAATAAATGAATTAAAAAATAAAAAAATAGAAATAAATTAGAAAACTAAAAATTAAGACAAAAATCAAAACAAAGAAATTAAAACAAAAAAATCAAAAATCAAAAATAAAGGAACAAAAAATGAGTAAAAAAAGAGATCGTTTAGAAGTAATTTATGACTTATTAAATATAATAAGAAATAAAAATAATTCAATAAAACCAACTCCTTTAATGAGATTTTGTAATCTTTCCAGTCAAAGTTTTGAAGAATATATAAATGAGTTATTAGAAAAAAAATTTATAAAAGAACTTTATGATGAAAATAATAGAAAACATTACACATTGACTGATAAAGGTTTTAGATTTTTAGAAAAATACTCTACAATTATTGGATTTATTGAGGATTTTAATTTATAGTTTTTTTATATTAATATCTATTTTTTCTATTATATTTATTTTTATTTTTATTCTTATTTTATGACTATTAAATTTTAATAATTAAAAAAAAAGAAGACCAAGATAAAAAATATAATTAAAAAAATTATTATAAACATAACATTTTAATAATCTAAGAAAATCTTTAAAATGTGATCTCTTTGAAAAAGAAAAATAAAATTGTAGTAGATAAATTGATGGATGAATATGAAAAAATCATTCCTAAATGTCCTCACTTTGAAAAATGTGGAGGTTGTCTTTTTCAAAATATAGATTATAAAAATCAAATTTTATTAAAAGAAAAACTTATTGAATCTTTAATAACAAAAAAAACAAATAAAATTTTTGATAATGAAATAAAAAAAGAGTTCTTAGAAATTATTGAAGGAATAGATTTAAAAATTAAAGATTCAAAAAAAGAATTTAGATATAGAACAAAAATAGAAATGGTTTGTAACAATGATCAAATTGGATTTAGAGAAAAAAATAAATTTGATAGTGTTGTCGATATCAAAGATTGTTATCTTTTTGATGAAAAAACTTTTAAAAAATTTCTTGAAATAAAAAAAGATATTATAGAATCAATAAAAGAATTTCCATTTTATGATTTAAAAAAACATAATGGTTTTTTAAGATATATAATTATAAGAAAAGGTTATCAAACAGATGAAGACATGATTACTTTTGTTACAAATGGATATATTGAAAATTTCTGGAGAATTATTGATAAATCACAAAAAATATTTAATCAAGTCTCTTGGTTAATTAATACAACTTATAGTGATGTTGCAAAAGGAGAAGAGTTTTTTTCAAGTGGAAATATAAAAGAAAAAATTGGAGAAAATATTTATTCAATTTCAAATTCTTCATTTTTTCAATCAAATAGTTTTGTAACAAAAGATATATATGATGATATAAAACATTTTTCAAAAGGTCAAGTTATTGATTTATTTGGGGGAACTTCTACAATTGGTCTTTACGTCGCAAAAAAAGATGAAGTAAGTGAAGTCTTGACAGTAGACATTTTAAAAGAAAATATCGAAATTGCACAATTAAATAAAGAAGAAAACAAAGATTCAAAAGTAAAATTATTATTAAAAGACGCAAAAGATTTTTTTAGAGAAGAACATCAATATGATACATTAATAATAGATCCACCAAGAACAGGTCTTGAAAAAAAATTAGTAAAAAAGATTTTATCAAAAAAAATTAATAGGTTTATTTACATGTCATGTAATTTTGCTACTTTTTTAGATGATATTGAATATATTATTATTTATAGAAAAGAATTTTTACAAGATAAGAAAATTAAAATTAATTTTTTTAAGGCATATGATATGTTTCCTCAAACTCCTCATTTTGAGACTTTATGTGTTATTGATTTTATTTAATCTTATTATTATTTAATCTTATTATTATTTAATTTTCTTATAATTTTTATTTATATTATCTAATTAATTATACTTTAGGAAAATAATTAAAAAATAATTAAAAAAATAATAAAAATAGAAAAGTAATTTAATAAATATTTCATTATTATAAAAATATAATAAAATATATAAACTAAGCAAAATAAATAAAAATATGAAAAAAAAATCTCAAGTAGAACTATTTGGACTTGCAGTTTTTGTAATGTTAATTGTAATAGGATTACTTGTTTTAGTTGTATTAAATAAAAAACAAATAGAATCAAAAGAAAATTATGGAGTTACAAGATATTTAGATAATAAATTAGCGTCAGAAACATTAAATTTAATTATAGCAACAAGTGTAAAAGATTCTTCCATTAAAATGCAGGATTTATTGAGATCACATATTAGAAAAATGGATGTGAACAATATTCCAAATACAAAAACAGCATTAGATGAAGTTTTTGGAAAAATATTAAATGCAACACTTGTTGAAAACGGATACGATTATTATATTTTTGCATCAACAGATAATATAGAAGAATTGTGTACATCAGATTATGGTGAAAAATGTAATTCATCTTTATTTGTTCCTTCATCATTTGAAACTTTTTATGAATTTGGTAATCGTGAAATTTGTTTTTGTGATTTTGCATTTTCAGGAACTCCAGGTTATGTTGTAATTCAATTGAATTCAGATCAAACATCATCAAGAGAAATTTATGTTTATTTAAGTATTCAATCAACAAAATTAGCATTGCAACAAAATTAAAAAAGGTTTTAAATAGTAATATATTATAATATTTATATAATTTAATTTATTTATAAAATAAGAGATAAAAATGGGATTTGGAGACGTAGCATCACAGGTAATTATGTTTATTTCAATTGTAACAATATCTTTAGCATTTGTATTTATGTTAAATGATATGAATCAAAGCACACAAAGTGCATTATCTTCTAAACAAAAAATAGAAAATGACAAATTAATGTCGTCATTATCATTTGATTTAATTGATTATAGAAATGGTAATTTAAACATTTACATAAAAAATATAGGAGAAACAAAGATAAAATTAGAGACAATATCTTTTTATTTAGATGGAGAATTTTTATCAAATGAAACAATTACAAAAGAAATTATTTCTGAAACTGATATTAATGATATAGGTATTTTTAATAAAAATGAGATATTAAAAATTAATTTATCAAAGAATTTAGATATAGGAGAACATACAATAATTCTTAGTTTAAGTAATGGATATGTAAAAAGTGAAACTTTTTATTCTTAGTTGTTCTATAATATTTTATTTTCTTTTAATTAAATAATAATAATCAAAAATCATTATAATTAAAAAAATATATAAACATAAACAAATATCATAGATTCATGGATAAAAATAAATTTAATTATTTTATTATCTTTTTCGTATTATTTTTTTTAGGAATTGTAATTTACAACAATTTCTATTCATCAAATTCAAATCAATTATCTAATCTTGATTTGTTTTTTATGAATTTATTTCCTTTAGTTAGTATAGTAAAATTAAAAATATTAAATATTTTATTTTTTGTTCTTTGTCTTTTTATTTTATCAAGAATAATAAATGAAAAATGGCATATATTCACATTGGTTTTAATATTAAATCCTTTAGTTTATTATATTTTGGTATCAGTAAATTTATTATTTTTTGAATTATTTATTGTTTTATTTTCTATCTATCTTGTAAAAACAAACAAGAAATTTTCTTTTTTCGTTTTTGTTTTGTTAATATTACTTTTTAAAATGGATTCTTTTTTGTATATCGTATTAACTTTGTCAATTTATTTATTAAATAAAAACTTTGTTGGTGTCAATTTAAAAATCATAAAAGAAGAAAATAAAGAATTAATCTTAACAATTATTGCAATTATCTCTATGTATATTATTAATATGAGAAGTAAATATTTGCAATTCAATTATTTAAGTGATGTAAATTTATCTATGACTTTAGTCGTTTTTTCCTTGGTTTATTTAATTTTTGGAGCAATAGGTTTGTTTCATTTAAATAGATTAAAGAAAATAAATTTGTTTCAAATTATTTTATTGATAATTTTGGGATTTTTTTTTAGAGAAGAAATTTTTATATCATTAATGATTAACTTTGTTTTGGTTTATTTTATTACAAATTATTTTATTGTTTTTATTTTTAAAAAATGGAAGTTTTTAGAATTAAAAAATATTACAATGATTTTATTAATGATATTGTTTGTTTCAAATATTTTTATGATAAATATTCAAAAACAAGAATATCAAGATTATTCTTTTGAATGTGGTTTTGATGATTACATTTTAACAGATATACATAATTATGAATTTGTAAAAAATAATAATAATGGATGTCAAATAAAGATTTTTGAGGAAGATTTCTCTTTAAATCAAAAAAAATATATGGACAAATTGGATTATGAAACTTTTTATAAAAATAGAATTGATATTTCTAATACAACATTATTAACTTCTAATTCAGTTTCAAAATCAAATGACAACGAATACATATTAAATCAAAGAAATGATTCATTTTCTAATAATAATGATAATAACAATAATTTTTCAAATGAAGATTTAAAAAATATTTCTAGTGAAGAAAATATAATAAATAAATATCAAAAAGATTTAATGAATTTAGAAGTAGTAGATTTTTTAGTAAATATGTTTTTAAGTCCTAATAGAACAAAAATAGATCCTTTAAAAAATCAAGCTACAATTACGATTTACGAGGAATTATTTTATGAATTAGATATTATTAATTTTTTAAATAAGGCAATTATAAACAATGTTAAATATATTATGCTTTCAAAGGATAGTTTTAATAAGATTTGGGATTATAATTTTGGTTTAATAAGTTATTATAAGAGATTTAAGTATGTTGAAGATTCTAATTATATTATAATAAAAATTTATAGTTGATTTTTTTCATTTGTGATTTTTTTCTTTTTTCATATTTATCTTTATGTTCATGTTTATTATTTTTTTTCTTTTTTATTTTTATTTTTATATTTTTCTTTTAAATTTTTATATTTATATTTCTATATTTTTTCTATATTATTATTAATTTATTTTAATTAATTGTATAAATGTGAAATATATTTAAATATCAATTTTTTAATAATTATATTAACATTATTTTATCATAAAAGTATTATATATAATTTATATAAAACAATGATTATTAAATTATAAAATAATAATAAAATAATTATAAAATAATAATAATAAACAATAAAAATAATAATAAACAATAAAAATAATAATAAACAATAAAAATAATAATAAACAATAAAAATAATAATAATAAACAATAAAAATAATAATAAAAAACAATAAAAACAAAAATAAAAAAAAGAATTAAAAACATATAATAATAAAAATAATAACAAAAAGATTAAAATGAAAATTAACAAAAAAATAATTAAAAAAAAATCACAAATGATTGTCGGATCTCAAATGACAATTCTTTTTTCATTAATTGCAGGAGCATTTATTATAATATTTTTTGTAACATTAACTACATCTGTAAGATCAAATGCAGATAAAGAATTAAATCAAAATTTAATAATAAAAATGAAAGAAATGTTAAAAAATGCAAGGGATCATATAAATTCACTTGATATAGCAATAATGCCAACAGAAATACAATTTAAAAATCATTGTGAAGGATTTTATTTAGAAAATATACCAAAAATTTCAAATGATTATATTTTTGCTCCTGATGCAATAAAAGGAAGACTTTTTTATTTTTATTCTACTCAGGTTTTAATGCCTTTTTATGTAAATGATATTTCACTTATTTCAACAGAAAAAATAAATAATATTTTTGTTATAAAAAATGGTGAAGCTTCTATTTTTATCAATGAATTAATGAATAGTGATGAAGAAATATCATTTCCAAATTTTCATAATACTATAATTGATGTTGGTGATTTATTAGATAATAATAAAATGAAAAAAATCATATCAAGAAATGATATTGAAACAAGATTTATTTATTTTGGTGATGATCCAAGTGTCAATAATTCAATAAAAAATTTGATTGTAAATATAAATTCAAAAAGATATATTGGAGATTTTTATTTAATTCATGTAAATGACGATTATGATTTAACTTCTACTGATTCTAAATCAAAAATAAATGATGTTAATGAAATAGAATATTATCGTTTTAATAAAAATAAAAATTTATTTATTACTCAAGATAAAGTTTTTACTTATGGAAAAACTTTTTTACATGCAGCAATAAATGTTGATTCTAAACTTAGTTATGATTGTCAAATAGAATTATTACAAAAAGATTATCAAAGATTATCAAAATTGTATATTTCTAAAACAGAAGAAATTATTAGAAATTTAGATGTGGCAAATACAGGAAGTGCAATTAATTCATATACATCCATTAATAATTCATTAAACATTTTATTAAATGTTTTTAATGGCTCTATTGATTTTAATAAAGCAAATTACATTAAATCAAATATTAATAGTATTAAAACATATCAAAATTTATTACGTTCAAGTTCAAAAAATTTACCATTGATATATTAAAAAATAGAAAAGCTTAAAAAATGAAAAACAATTTCATTATTTATTAATTTTTCAAAATTACAAATTTTAGATAACATAAAGTTTAAATAATGTTACTCTTTGCTTTTGTTGAAAGCAAGAGTGGCGGAGTGGTCAAACGCGGCGGACTCAAGATCCGTTTCCTTAGTGGATACGCAGGTTCGAGCCCTGCCTCTTGCATGTACCACATTTAAAACGCATGGATAGTCTAATGGCTATGATCCCGGCCTTCCAAGCCGGTGGTCCGGGTTCGAATCCCGGTCCGTGCATTTTTCTTATATTCTATTTTTTTTAGAATAAATAGAATTATTTTAATTAATTTTTATTTATTTTTCTTTTGCTATTTTTTTATTTTTTATTTATTTATTTTTATTTTATTTTTATTTTTTCTTTTCTTTTTTATTTTATTTTTATTAAATCTATTTTATTAATAAGTGATGACATTTATTTATAATAGATTATAATTGTATATTAAATATGAATTCTAGTAAAATGTTTGATATAAGCTTACCAAGAGATGAAATAAGCAAAAACTTTGGTGGTGGAATTCCCGCAAACTCTATTTTCTTAGTCGAAGGAGTAGATGGTGCAGGTAAAAGTATTATTGCTCAAAGACTTGCTTATGGTGCTTTGCAACATGGTGCAACTGTTTCTTATATAAGTACAGAACTTGATACACAAAGTTTTGTAGATCAAATGAATTCAGTAAATTACAAGATAACAAATGATTTATTAAAAGGAAATTTAATTTTTTTACCTATGTTTCCAGCTTTTGGAAGATCTAAGTTGAGATCTAATTTTGTAGAAAGTTTACTAAAAGCAGAAGTTATTTTTGATCAAGATGTAATTATATTTGATACTTTTTCCTATTTAATTCTACAAGAAAACATGTCAAGAGAAGATATTTTTGAATTTATCAATAAACTTAGAAAAATAATAATGAGAGGAAAAGTTGTTGTTTTCACAGTAGATACAGAACAAGTAAATCAAACATTTTTAAAATTAATAAGAGGAATGTCTGATATTTACATAAACATGGATATTCAAATGAGTTTAGGCGAATTAATTAGAGTAATTAATATAAAAAGATATAAAAGATCAACAAGTGCAAGTTCATCAGCAATACCATTTAGTGTAGAACCAGGAACTGGAATTTTAATTAAAATTGTTTCATTAAGTTGATTAAAAAGGTAAGATTTTGAATGGCAAAAAGAGATTTACATTATACAATTATTGAAGACGAGGCTATTAGAAAATTTCCTCATTATAGAAGATATATTGAAAAATTTTCTAGAGATTATACAAAACCTCATTATTATCCAAAAGTAGATCGTTCTATGAAAGATATGAAATCTTATCTTAATTTAGTTTATCCAGTTGGAGATCCTATTTTTATTCATATTTATCGTGAAATTGGAAAACAAACTCAGTATAATGTAATAGAACCAGAAATGAGTCCTGGAGATGAAAAATATTATGAAATATTAACAGAAAGATTAATTGAAATTTCTAATAGGTTTTCAGTTCCAAAAGATCAAACAAAAATGCATGAAGTTATTTCAAAATTATTTGATATAGCAGTAAAAAATACAGGTAAAAATGAAATAACACCTTCAATTATTAATGTAGATCAGGAAAGATATGATATTTTAAAATATTATTTAATAAGAGATAGAATAGGATATGGAAAATTAGAGCCATTGTTCTATGATTCAAACTTAGAAGATATCCATTGTACAGGTCTTGGAAATGTAACAACTATTCATAAAATATTTGGTTTGGTTTATACTTCTATTATTTTTAAAGATGATTTAGCTTTGAATAAATACATTAGAGATGTTTCAGAAAGAGCAGGAAGACCAGTTAGTGATGCAAATTCAGTAGTAGATGGAATAATGCCTGATGGTTCAAGAGTTAATATGATTTATGGTAGAGATGTTAGTTTAAATGGATCATCTTTTACAATAAGAAAGTTTAGTGATGTTCCAGTTTCAATTACTCAGATTGTAAATTGGGGAACAATGTCTGCTGATGTTGCAGCATATATGTGGTTATCTTTAAATTATGGAATGAATTGCTTTGTTTGTGGTGAAACAGCATCAGGAAAAACTACGACATTAAATGCAATGTGTACTTTTATAAAACCTACAGATAAAGTTTACACAGTAGAAAACACACCAGAAGTAACAATGCCTCATGATGTTTGGCAACATCTTTGTACAAGAGAAGCAGGAAAAAGCTCAGATGTTACATATTTAGATTTATTACTTGCAGCACTTAGAAGTCGTCCTAATTATATAATAGTAGGAGAAATAAGAGGAGCAGAAGGAAATGTTGCATTTCAAGCAATGCAATGTATAAAAGAAGCTTATTTTTTAAATCAAGCAGGTTTGACAAATATAAAATCAATGTTTGAAAGTTTAGAGAAAATAGCAACACCAAAATACGACAGAGAGAATAGGAAATTCTTCGATTTAAATTTAAAAACTCCTGTTTTTGACTTTGAAGAAAAAAAAGTAAAATTAAACATTGCAAATAAAATAATTCAAATGCCAAAATCACAATTAGTAAAATTATATTTTAAAAACGGAAATATAATTTCAGTAACACAAAATCATAAATTCATAAAAGATTCAAAAGAGATTTTAGCACAAAAAATTGAAGAAAAAATGTTTTTAGATGATGATTCATTATTAAAAGAAAATAAAGAAAAACTATTAAATATAATATATCAAAAAGAAATAAAAAAGAATAATTTTACAAATACATATGAAGCTTTGCATTGGACTTATAATATGTATCAAGACGATGAAAAAATATTTCCAAAAGTATTTGTAAAACAAACAAAAGAAGTAAAAGAAATAATTGAAAAAGCAAAAACTGATGAAATTTTAGAAAAAGAATTTACTGTTTCAAAAATAAAAGATGATTTTGATATAGAATTTGATAAATTATGTATCTTTATGAAACATTTTAATAAATATCCTAAATTATTAAACATAAAAAAATCAGAACTTGATGATGAATATGAAACATTATACGCTGATTTAAATAATCATATTTTTGATATTTTAGGACATAGAAAATCAACTTTATCCAATATATTATGTTTTGATATATATGATTTATCAAAAAATTTTATTGAAAATTTATATGAAAATCTATACAAATCAAAATTTAAAAAAGAATTACAAATTGATAAAAATTTTAGACCAAAAAACAAAATAGAAGAATTTATTTTAAAAGATTATTTATTAAAAAACAAATCAATAAAAAAAGAAAAAATTGAATACATAGAGTTGCCAAGTGAAGAAATAAATAAATTAATATTCTTTTTAAAATTGTATAATGAAAATGTTTCTAGAGATTTATTAGAACAAGAAAATGGATTTTTATTTTTCAAAAAGGAAGATAATCAAGTTATAAAAATAGAATCAGAATATGAAAATACTTACGATGTTGTTTTTGGTCAAGATAAATATTATTATTTAGGAAGTATGGGAAATTTCTTTTTTATAAACGATACAGGACACCCAGTATTAAGTACTTTTCATGCCGGTTCTGTAACATCAATGGTTCAAAGAATTACGGCCCCTCCTATTAATGTTCCAATTGCATCAGTTGATAATTTAAATATATCTTTAATTCAAATGGCTGTTTCAAGAAATGGAGAACATTTAAGAAGAGTTTTGAGTGTTAGTGAAATAGAAAGATATTATGAACCTGCCCATAAAATGGTTACAAGAACAGTTTTTACATGGGATGCAGTAACAGATAAACATCTTTTTAGAGGATTATATAATAGTTATATATTAGAAGAAAAGATTGCTAAAATGACAGGTTATAGTGATACAAGATTAATTTATGATGAATTATTTAAAAGATCAAGAACATTAACAAAAATGATTGAACTTGGAATTTTTGATTATTATGAAGTTTGGGATTTAATGAATAAATTTTTCTATGGAGGTTACGATGGACTTCCTTTTAAAGTTGATTGATTTTTATAATTTAGATTTTACTTTTACTTATCTATATTTTTTTATTAATATTTTTTTTATTTATCTATTTTTTATAAATATATTTTCATATTATTTTTTTATGTTATTTATATCTCAATATTCATATAATAATATTTTTATTTTAATATCTTCATTTTATATAGATTAATTTTAAAAAAATTCTATGAAATTTGAATAATTAGATAATAAAGAAAAATATTAAAGAAAAAATAATAAAAAAAAAATTAATGAAATTAAAAAAAGTTTATTCTCCCCATTGTTCAAGAGCAATTTTTAATTCTTTGTGTTTTTTTGCATAATCATTTAATGAAATATTTTGCATACTTGCTTCAATTGCTTGTCTCATTGCTTTTGAACCATCTACAATTCCATTTTTATGAGCAGAAATTCCTCCTCCTGCTTGAATAACTATGTCATTTCCCATAGAATTAATTATTTTCGGAACAACTCCAGGATAAACTCCTCCAGAAGCTACAGCCATAGTCTTTTTCATTCTATACCAAGGTTGTTTTAAAGCAATTCTACTTGCTCTTTTTGTTTCTGATTCAATTTCATTTTCAATTTCAACAATTTCACTTTCGCTACCTTCCATTTTCCCAAAGATTGCTCCTATGTGTAATGTATCAATTCCTAGTAATCTAGATATTTTTGCAAGTGCAAGCATTGACATTCCCATTTTTTTATTTCTAGTTAAAGCTCCATGCATTGCTCTGTGACCATGTATTGGTAATTTTGACATTTTTCTAATTCCTTGAAGAGCACCAAAACCAGCAGTTAAAATATCATACATAATATAATTTCCTCCACTTTCAACAACACAATCATATCTTTCAACCATTTTATCATATGGTCCAGTAATATTTGGGAAATATACTTTTTTTTCTCCAGTTTCATTTATTGCTTTATCCATTGCATTTAACATTGAAGGGATTCTTTCTTCAAATTTATTAAATTTCATTGAAGTTAAATTTTCATCATCTTTAACAGCATCACATCCTCCTATCCAAGATTTATATCCAACATCAGTATGTTCTTTTACATTTAATCCAACTTTTGGTTTTACAATTGTACCAACAAGAGGTCTATCATAAACATTTAATATTTTTCTAACTCCTTTTATTCCAAATTGAGGACCTTGAAAAGATTTTACCATATTTTCTGGAAGAATAAAATCAAGAAGTCTTAGATTTTTTACTAAACTCATTCCATAAATATTTCCAGCAATCGCTGATAAAATTTGTGACATATTTCCTTCTTCAAAAAGTTCAGAATTATAAGCAATTTCAATTATTTTTTTTTTATCATCGATTTTATAAACATGAGGCATTAATCTTTTTCTCATAGATTCACTAAGAGTTGTGATTGATGACCATGTATCAATAGAACTTTCTCCTGCAATATGATTTGCTATTTCTTCTAAACTTTTACCATTTATTGGTTCAACGAAATACTTTGCAATCAATTCATCTTCTTTTGGTTTATATTTAAGGTCTACATATTTATTCATAAAAATCACTTATTTTTTATTGAAAAAATCAAAAAGGTCTACTTTTTTGCTATTTTGTTTATTTGTATTAGTATTATTGTTTAAATTTTGATTATTATTTACAACAGGATTTGTTGTGTTGTTTTGATTTGTATTCTTTTGAGGAGAAGAAGGTGATGAAACTTTTCCTTTATTAAAAAAATCAAATAAATCAACAGATCTGGCACTAGTATTTGTTTTATTATTTGTATTGGCAGGATTATTATTTGAAGTTTGATTATTAGTATTTTGAGTTTGTTGTTCTTTATTTACAAATGTTGGATTTGCATTATGAATAGGTTTTGGCATACTCAATTCTAATTCCTTTTTAACTTCTAATTTTGCTTTTTGTGGAACAGAAATTTTAGGATTTATTTTTTTTAAATCATTAAAAAGAAGATAATTTATTATATTTTTCTTAGGTTCTAATTTTTTTAATTCATTATCAATTCTAGAAAAAAAATCACTAGATTCTGTTCTATCTTTGACAATTCTTTCGTTGATTCCTTCTATTTTTCTTTCTGCTTGTTCTACTTTTGGATTAATATTAAATCTTTTTGCAATATTATCGTTAAAATTAGTATTACTTGTTTGTCTCATTTCATTATAAGATTCATTTCCTTTTAACATCTTACTTGCTTTATCAATAGCTTCATTTGAGCTCATAGTCGCATCGTGTTGTCTTAGATTTTTAGCTAAATCATTTAATTTTTTTATAAATTCTACATCCATATTTATCACATTATTTTATTATTATAATTTTATTATTATCATTTTATTTTTTTTAATTTTATTGTCTTGATTTTATTATGTTACTTTCTTTATTATTTTTCTTTATTGTTTTTTTTTATTTTTTTAGTATATTTTATTAATTATTATTAAATATTAACTATCATTATAAATATTTAAGTATTACGATTCAATTACTTTTTATAATAATATAAAACATTATTCTTTTATTTTATTTAATGAAATAATACTAGTTTTTCCTTGATCTCCTCCATTGATTACTTCAAGATTAATTCTTTTTAAATCACTTAATTTTTTTATTCTTCTTTGAAATGTTTTATAACTCATATCATTTTCAGTTTTTTCTTGAAATTTTTGGTAGATATCTCCAATTTTTTGATTGTCATTTTCTTTAATAATTTCTAAAATTGTTTTTAAATCGTCTTCTAATGGCATTTCTTTTTTACCAATATCATCAGTTATTTTTAAAACTTTATCAAGGTGTTCGTTTGTTATTTTTCTACAAGCATTTGCTTCGCAAACATTTCCTACTTCTTTTAACAAACTAACTCCAACTCTTATATCTTCATTTTTCCAAGACATATTCACAATTTTTGCGATTATATCGTCATTTATTACATTGTCTAAAAAAGCAATTTCAGATCTTTTTTTTAATATATCCATTGTTTGATTCATTGTATATGGATTAAAATCTAATACTTTTGGCATTAATCTAGATTTAATTCTTTGATCTATTTTTATGTACCAATCTTTTTGATTTGCGATTAATATAATAGATTTTTTATTTAGATTTTCTAAAAAATTATAAAGAAAATCATAATCAGAAATTTTATCAACTTCATCAAAAATTAATAAAGTTGGTTTTTCATTCATTTTTTTTTGTATTTTATTAAAAACTTCTCCAGAATCTTTATTTGTGACAAAGAAACCAAATTTAGTAGCAATTCTTTCGTATATTTTGAATGTTGTATTGTATTTCCAACAATTTATGTAAAAATTATTTATATCATAATCTTCAAGTTCTTCTAATATTTTTTTTAATACTAAGGTTTTTCCAATTCCAGGTTTTCCAAATATTGCAACATTTGATCCATTTTGAGAATTAATCAATGGTTTTATACAATAAGCAATCTCTTGTTGTTCAGATTCTCTATAAGGTACCATTTTAGGAATGTAATCTGGATCTAGTGCGTCTTTATTTTTGAAAATAGTTTCATCATTCATTAAAATTCTATTAAAGATTCCCATGATATTATGAATTTTAAATAGTTTATAAATATTATTATTGAATTTTTGAAACAATTTGTTTTTTATAGTTTTTATTTATGGTTAATGTATTTTTTTATTTATTTTTTTATTTATTTTTTTATTTTTATTTATTTATTTTTATTATTTTTATTTATTTATTTTTTATTTATTTTGTATTTGTGTTTTTTTTAGTTATGTTGCATTTTTATTTATCTTATTTTATAGACAATATTTTAAATTATTGTTTCATAGATTTTATATAGAAATTAAAATAAAAGTATAGTGTAATTATGAATATAATTATGCAATAGATTTGTAATATATTTTTTAATATCTTTCTTTACTTAAAAATAATGAAACATATTTATAAAGATTTTTACAAATTAAACAATGAGGGATAATATATGTATGAAATAACTTTCCATTCTAGAGGAGGACAAGGTGCAAAAAGTGCAGTTATGTTACTTGGAAAAATATTTTCTCAATTAGACAAAAATATTCAAGCTTTCCCTGAATATGGTCCAGAAAGAGAAGGTGCTCCAGTTAGAACATTTTTAAGAATATCTGAAGAAGAAATTAATATTAAAAGTAGTATTGAATCAAATGATATGATGATTTTTTTAGATGATTCTTTGTTTAGCGAAGAAAAAATTGATTTATTAAAAGAAAATGGTATTTTAATAATAAATACAGGTAGTGAAATTCAATTAAAAAGAAAAGATGTAAAGTTATATTTAATGGATATTACAAAAGTAGCATTGAAAATAATCAATAGAAATGTTCCAAATATTGGATTGATGGCTTTTTTTCCTTTTTTAATGAATGAAATAAATGAACAAAAATTCAAAAAAGATTTAGAAGAATTATTATCTCATAAATATAGTAAAGAAATTGTTGAAAAAAATATGAAAACTTATGATGAAATTAAAAAACAAATAGGTGAAAAGTATGGAAAAAAAATATGATGAAGTTCCAATAGGTGGTACTATTGAAAATGTTCCTACTTCTATTAATTTTAAAACGGGAGATTGGAAAAGTATGACTCCTGTTATAGATCATGAAAAATGTAAAAAGTGTAAGATTTGTACAATCTTTTGTCCAGATGAAGCTTTGATATTTAATGAAAAAACTCAACAAATTGAGATTGATTATGAATATTGTAAGGGATGTGGAATATGTGCAAGAGAATGTAAATTTGGAGCAATTCAAATGAAAGACATGAGGGATCAAAAATGAAAATGGCATTAACAGGAGCAGATGCGGCAGCTTATGCGATGAAACAAATAAATCCAGATGTTTTACCAATGTATCCGATTACTCCTCAAACTCAAATAGTAATGAAATTTTCGGAGTATGTTGCAAATGGTGAAGTTAATACAGAGTTAATAACTGCAGAATCAGAACATTCAGCGATGTCAAGTGCAATTGGTTCGAGTGCAGCAGGTGCTAGAACTATGACAGCAACAAGTTCAAATGGTTTGGCTTTAATGCATGAAATAGTTTATATTGCGTCATCAATGAGATTACCAATTGTTATGAATGTTGTAAATAGAGCTTTATCAGGTCCTATAAATATTCATTGTGATCATTCTGATAGTATGGCAGAAAGAGATTCAGGATGGATTCAAATTTATAATGAAAACCCTCAAGAAGTTTATGATCATAATTTAATGGCAATAAAACTTTCAGAAGATAGTAATATTTTACTTCCTACAATGGTTTTACAAGATGGATTTATTACAAGTCATGCAATGGAATCTTTAAATGTAGAAGCAGATAGTAAAGTAAAATCTTTTATTGGAAAGAAAAAATATGAAGGTTATTTATTAGATTCAAAAAATCCAAAAACTTTTGGAGCAATTGATTTAACAGATTATTACATGGAGCATAAATATCAACAACATTTAGCAATAAAAGAAGTTGAAGGTAAATTAAAAACCATATATAAAGAATTTGAAGAAAAATTTGGAAGAAAATACAATGTAATTGAAGAATATAACACAAAAGATTCTGAAATAGTATTTGTTGCAATGTCTTCAAGTTGTGGAACAATTCGACATAGAATTAATGAAATGAAAAAAGATGGATATAATGTTGGTTTAATAAAAGTAAGATTATTTAGACCATTTCCAATTGATGAAATTGTAAAAGCATTAAAAGATAAAAAGAAAATTATTGTTTTAGATAGAGCAAATTCACCAGGAGCAATTGGTGGACCTCTTTATGAAGATATTGTAAGTGCAACAAAAGATTATAAATTAAATATTTACAATATAATTTATGGACTTGGAGGAAGAAATTTTGCCCCAAAAGATGTTGATGAAATTTTATTAAAAGTTGTTAAAAATCAACCATTTGTAGATTTCCATGGGGTTAGAAGGTGATTATGATGAATTTTAATGAATTTGTAAAAAGTCCATCTGCAATAGCAAGTGGTCATAGACTTTGTGCAGGTTGTGGTGCTGCAGTAGTTGGAAAATTAGTAACAAAAGCTTTAGGAGAAAATATAGTTGTTGCAAATGCTACAGGATGTTTAGAAGTTGCAACTACAATTTATCCATATAGTGCATGGAAAGTTCCATTTATCCACAACGCTTTTGAAAACGCAGCTGCAACAATAAGTGGAGTTGAAAGTGCATATAACTCTTTAAAGAAACAAGGAAAAATCAAAAAAGACATAAAATTTGTTGCATTTGGAGGAGATGGAGGAACTTATGATATAGGTTTGCAAAGTTTATCTGGAGCATTAGAAAGAGGACACAATTTTATTTACATTTTATATGATAATGAAGCATATATGAATACAGGAATTCAAAGAAGTTCTTCTACACCTTTTGGTGCAAATACAACAACAAGTCCATCAGGAAGTGTTATTCCAGGAAAGATAAAAAATAAAAAACCAATTACAGAAATAATTGCAGCTCATAAAATTCCATATGTTGCACAAGCATCACCAAGTCATTATATGGATTTAATAAAAAAGATTGAAAAAGCGAAATCAATTGAAGGTCCTGCTTTTATTAATATAATAAGTCCTTGTGTCTTAGGTTGGAAATATCCTGCAGATAAGACAATTGAGATGGCAAGACTTGCTGTTGAATCAAATGTTTGGCCATTATATGAAGTAATTGATGGAGAAAAATGGATATTAAATAATGAACCAAAAAATCCAATTCCAGTAATAGATTATTTAAAGGAACAAGGAAGATTCAAACATTTATTTAAAAAAGAAAATAAAGATATGTTGAAAAAAATTCAAGATGAAGTTAATCATAATTTTGAAATGTTAAAGAAAAAATCGGAATTTTCCAAGGATTTTTGATATTTGGATTTTTATTTTATTTTTTATATTTTGTTGAATATTAAAATTAATAATCCTTTTTCTTTTTTAGATTAGAAATATTTAAAAAATAAAAGACTTTCAATTTAATGTTGATATAGATGATTTTTTGTAGATTAAAAAAAAAAGCAATTGCAGATCAAATGATAATGATGATTTTTTTTATGATTGTTATTTCATTTATTATTATTTTAGGTATTAGTTCTACAAAATCTATAGAATCAAGTGCAAGTAATGTAAATTATTTACAATTTCGTGAAACTTTTTTAAGTTATTTAAAAACGATGGCTTATTTGGAGGTAAAACATTTGACAATAAGTTTGCAAGATATTTCTGAAGTTTGTTTTATTAATGATTCTCCATCAGGAAATAATTATAAGGAAAATATTATAAAATTTTATTATGAAAATGAACCATTAAAAAATGTTTTATTATTTAGAAATGGAATTTTAGTTGATGCTATTTCTGCAGGAAAGAATATAGTGAATGTAAATCAAACAGATGAATTTGAAAATTACATGTGTTTTCCAAATAAAATGGGAAAGATAGATTTTAAGGTAAGAAATTACAATTATTATTATGTTGTAAAAAAAGAATAATTTAAATAAAATAATATGTTTTTTGTTTTATAATGTTTAAAAAAGGTGTATCACCATTAATTGCAACTGTTTTGTTAATTGCATTTACTGTTGCAATTGGATCTGTTGTTATGAATTGGGGAACTTCTTATATTAAAGAAGAGCAAGTTAAAGCTACAAGTACTTCTGATGTTAGATTGACATGTGCAACAAATGTAAATCTTAAATTAATGAAAATAAGTAATTTACAAGATTATTGTTACACAAATGATTCTGAAAATGTTACAATTAGTGTGAGATTAACAAAAGGTATAGAAGTTCTAAAAGGAATTAGAGTAAATATGATTTCTAATTCAACAAGTAAAACTCTTGATTATAGTCAATATATTGAAGATTTAAATTTTAATTTGAAATTAACTGGTTTTTCTACAAATGTTATAAATGAAAATAATTTAATTGAGTATGTAGAATTAGTTCCATATATTGATAATAATGGAGAAAGTTATTTTTGTTCTGGTGCTAGTTTAGTAATTAGTGATTTAGATCTTTGTAATTTTCAAATAAGTGAGCCTTATATTCCATTAGATTTGGAAAATCCAGAGATTCCAGAGGAATCATTAAATGAAACAGGAAATGAAACTCAACCAGTTTCAGAGTATGAAGATTTTTATTTTGTTTCAGTTTGGAATACAAGTTTATCTGGAGTTAGTGCATCAAATCAAATAAAATTACCTTTAGAATCAAATGGAAATTATAGTTTCACGGTAAATTGGGGAGATGATACTCAAAATTATATAACAACTTGGAATCAAGAAGATGTTACACATATATATGATCAAGAAGGACAATATGAAATAAAAATCAATGGAACAATAGTAGGATTTAGATTTAATAATCAAGGAGATAAATTAAAAATAAAAGATATAAAACAATGGGGAGATTTAAGATTAGGAAATAGTGGAGGATATTTTTATGGAACTTCAAATTTAAATATAACAGCAAATGATGTTTTAAATCTAACAGGAACAACAACATTAAGTGAAATGTTTAGAAATAGTGGAATTTCAAATGTTTCTCGAATAAACGAATGGGATGTTAGTAGTGTAACTAGTATGCATTCAATGTTCAATAATGCAAAATATTTTAATAGCAATATAAATGATTGGAATGTAAGTAATGTAACAAATATGCAATCAATGCTTTCTGGTGCAAAATATTTTAATAGCAATATAAATGATTGGAATGTTAGTAATGTAAAATATATGAGTTCTATGTTTTCTGGTGCTTCCTCTTTTAACCAACCATTAAATAATTGGGATGTAAGTAAAGTAACAGATATGCAATATATGTTTTCTAGTGCATCCTCTTTTAATCAATCTTTAGATTCTTGGGATGTTAGTAAAGTAACGACAATGAATTGGATGTTTTCTAGTGCATCCTCTTTTAATCAACCATTGGAAAGTTGGAATGTAGGTAATGTAACAAAGATGGAATATATGTTTTCAAGTGCATCCTCTTTTAATCAATCCTTAGATTCTTGGGATGTTAGTAAAGTAACGACAATGTATCAGATGTTTACAAGAGCCTCTTCTTTTAATCAACCTTTAAATTCTTGGGATGTAAGTAATGTAACTAATATTCGTTATATGTTTTATTATACATCTTCTTTTAATCAACCCCTAAATAGTTGGAATATAAGTAATATTAAAGATATGAGTTATTTGTTTAAATATTCATCTTCTTTTAATCAATCCTTAGATTCTTGGGATGTAAGTAATGTTAAAAATATGAGTGAAATGTTCCTTGGTGCCTCTTCTTTTAATCAACCCTTAAATAGTTGGAATGTAAGTAATGTCGTAGATATGAATTCTATGTTTTATGGTGCTTCCTCTTTTAATCAACCCTTAGATTCTTGGGATGTTAGTAGTGTTGTAGATATGAGTTATTTATTTTATAATTTAAATTCTTTTAATCAATCCTTAAATAGTTGGAATGTAAGTAATGTAATTTTTATGGATGGTATTTTTAGAAGTGCCTCTTCTTTTAACCAACCTTTAGATTCTTGGAATGTAAGTAATGTAAGAAGTATGAGTGAAATTTTTTATGGTGCTTCCTCTTTTAATCAACTACTGGATAATTGGGATGTTTATAATGTAACTAATATGAATTATTTTTTTAGAGATGCTCCTTTATTTAATCAATCATTGGAAAGTTGGGATGTTAGTAAAGTAAGTGGAATGAATGGAATGTTTTGGGGTGCATCTTCTTTTAATCAACCATTGAATCTTTGGGATGTAAGTAATGTAAGAGGTATGAGTTCTATGTTTAACAAAGCATCTTCTTTTAATCAACCATTACATAGTTGGAATGTAAGTAATGTAAGATACATGAACTATATGTTTGATAATGCAAAAAAATTTAATCAACCTTTGGAAAATTGGAATGTGTCTAAAGTTACTGATATGGCTGGAATGTTTTGGAGTGCTTCTTCTTTTAATCAACCATTACATAGTTGGAATGTAAGTAATGTAAGTAATATGTATGGAATGTTTTATGGTACTTCATCTTTTAATCAAAATATAAGTAATTGGTGTGTAATAGATATACTAACAGAACCGACATCTTTTTCAACGAGTAGTTCTCTCCAATCTTCCTATAAACCAATCTGGGGAACATGTCCTAATTGATACATTTATTTTACAAAATTTTAAATATAATAGTTATATTATTATTTTATAATGTTTAAAAAAGGTGTATCACCATTAATTGCAACTGTTTTGTTAATTGCGTTTACTGTTGCAATTGGATCTGTTGTTATGAATTGGGGAACTTCTTATATTAAAGAAGAACAAGTTAAAGCTACAAGTACTTCTGATGTTAGATTGACATGTGCAACAAATGTAAATCTTAAATTAATGAAAATAAGTAATTTACAAGATTATTGTTACACAAATGATTCTGAAAATGTTACAATTAGTGTGAGATTAACAAAAGGTATAGAAGTTCTAAAAGGAATTAGAGTAAATATGATTTCTAATTCAACAAGTAAAACTCTTGATTATAGTCAATATATTGAAGATTTAAATTTTAATTTGAAATTAACTGGTTTTTCTACAAATGTTATAAATGAAAATAATTTAATTGAGTATGTAGAATTAGTTCCATATATTGATAATAATGGAGAAAGTTATTTTTGTTCTGGTGCTAGTTTAGTAATTAGTGATTTAGATCTTTGTAATTTTCAAATAAGTGAGCCTTATATTCCATTAGATTTGGAAAATCCAGAGATTCCAGAGGAATCTGAAAATCCAGAAATTCCAGATGATCTAATTCCAGAATATGAAGATTATTATTTTGTTTCAGTATGGAATACAAGTTTATCTGGAGTTAGTGCATCAAATCAAGTAAAATTACCTTTAGAATCAAATGGAAATTATAGTTTTACAGTAGATTGGGGAGATGATACTCAAAATTATATAACAACTTGGAATAAAGAAAATGTAACACATACATATGATCAAGAAGGAGAATATGAAATAAAAATCAATGGAACAATAGTAGGATTTAGATTTAATAAT
>JAQUVJ010000037.1 GCA_028693395.1 Candidatus Nanoarchaeia archaeon
AGTCGACGATGCTATTGGAAGTCATTCATAGCAGGCATCGCCGAAAATCGACGATGTTTTGCTCACAGTTTGCACCGCCTGGATGGCATCTTCGAATACCTGAAGAAACCATCGCTGACGCCATTTTGGATCGGATTGTGTATGACTCGTATGAGATTCATTTGAAGAGTTCGACAGAATCGCCGTCGATGCGTCAAAAATACGCATTCACCCCGTAGGATAAAAGTGGGAGAAGGCTTGTGCCTTTTTAGCGTGTCATCCACTTCGCTTGTCAAGGATAAACCGCTTCGCGGCGCTTACGCGCCCCTGACAAGCGTGGTTGACACGCTCTTTTTGAAACAAGCCATCTCCCCCTCCTTGTGCATCGTGGATGCCACAAATAAAAACGGCCCTTGGGTGGCCGCGTTTACCGGACAGGTGGTGCTGGCAAAACGTAATATGCAGCCGAGAAGCTATAGGGTATGAATTATGAGAGGGCGAATGTTTTGACCTAGAATGGAGCGATAAGAGGACTAAGTTCCCTCTACAGGGAAAGGGAATTTACGCCAACATTTTAGACATGATTTTGATAATAAACCGAAAAAGCCAACAAACTGGATTCTTCGTTACGTCCTATTTATAGAGACGCACTAATACAGTTCGCAAATTTGTTCTTGATGTGGTGCTTGATAGCCATCGGCGAGACTAATAAAGAATTGCGGAGAAGTTGAAATGCAATATTCAGAATGCATCACAACTTAAAGTGTTTTCTATGCTGTATACGTGTCAATGAAAACGAGAGGGGAGTTTGAAAATGGCAAAGCACAAACAAAAAACAAGGAATCGATTTGTCTTAGGATTGTTAACACTCGTCATGTTTCTATCTATCACAACAATTATTTTTGCGATTGATGCCAATCGCTTCCGCCAGTCGGTTCTATTATCAGCCAACCAAGCCCAAATATTTACTTCTGGTTTTGGAGCCCACCACGGTAGATCAAGTGTGAGCAACCACGCAGGTTCTGCAGGTGCCGTTTATTGTTCTCTCCAAGGGTCAACAGGAAGCGGGTGGTCGGTGTGGAGCACCGTTCACGCTGATCCGGGGATGTCAACTAGCACAGCAACATGGGGGCGGCATGATACAATCTACCTCGTTCGCACTCGCGTATTTGTCCCCAGTATCAACGGATTTATCCATGGGCGAATTGCGACTGGGTATATCTATACTGACTGAGATGAGTTAAAGAGTTGTTTAAACGTACCACGACAAGGAACTCTATTCAAGTTTTTGGAGATCGGTGATGCTCTATTCTTTTAAGGTGACTATCCGTGTTGTTTTCAAGCAATTGCGCTTTCTGCTCCCGCTTTTTGCCATGATAGCGTTGATTAATTATGGTTTCTTCCGAATCTATACAATTAATAACGCTGGCCCCATCAATTTCCTCTATTTGATGCTCCCGTCCGCTCTCCTGGGGTTGCCTTATTTTGCTTTTGTCACATACGAGCTGGTTTCGCAGCCTTTTCGAATGGGGTCGCTGGAAGTCGTTCAAAGCAATGCCTCTGGTGAACCCAATTTGTTTTATGCCATAGCCGGGACGTCACTTATCTCGATTGGATTTTGGACGGTATCGCCCATCGGTTGGGCCATCTGGAATTACCTTGATCAAGCAAACGGCTATTCCCCACTACTGGTACATTCCCTACTTAGTATTCTCTTATATTGGATTGGTCCTTCCCTTATAGGCATTTCACTCGGTCTATCATTGTTTCGTTCCTCTCGCCCATTGGCCATCGGCATCATTTTACTTGCGACATTACTCTCAAGCCAACTTCCCATGAAAATGTTTGGCATGTTCCAGTATGGTCGTTTTGTGCCTGCTGATTTTCTCGATTGGTTCCGTCTGACGGTACCCATCACATTCGAGTGGCCAGATCCTGTCTATGGTGTGCCCATGGAGTTCAGTCGTTGGGTGTTGGTCGCCTTTTGGATTTTCGCGTTGTCGCTTATCACTTTAATTAGGATGGCAGCTCGCCGAAGACGGTTTTGGATTAAAATGATTTTCATTCTCACGCTATCCACCACATTGTCGCTCGCTCGATTTGCCTATCGATCGCATGATTCAATGAATATCAGGGATCTGCGACCAAGTAGTCCAGGCATTTCGGATAATCGCTACTATGCTGAGCGTGCTTCGATCCAGACGATACCTGCTTTTTTTAGTGTCGAAGCCTATGATTTAGATATACGGATAGGAAGCAGGCTGAAGGTCACGGCGACGATGCACCTCAAGGCTACAGATTTGCAAAATTTTGATTTCACGCTTCATCATGACCTTCGGGTTAGAGCCGTTGAAGATGATCAAGGTCGACGATTAAATTATCAGCAAGATCATGACATTGTGTCTGTCATCGCAATTGAGCCGACCGTCTACATCAGCATGCATTACGACGGCTATGTCGGGAAATATTTCTCAAACTATCAGGGAGTAACACTCCCCGCTTACGTCGCATACTACCCATTGCCCGGCCAACTACCGCTATGGGATGATGTCAGAGCCGCGACTAAAATTCAAATTCCGTCTGACGAAGCGCATTTTCGAGCACATGTTCGCTCTCCACTTCAAATTTATTCAAATTTAGAAATGACGGACTATAATATTTTCGAGGGCAGCGCTCGCGGGATCAGTTTATTCGCAGGCATGTTGACTGAGACTTATCATGAGGGTACCCGTTATATTCACAGCCCTAATATTGTTCAACCGTTGAACATAGACGCGAATTATGCGGATGAGATCTGGCAGAAATACCTCGACCGAACAGGAGCCCTGCAAGAATACTCAATCCATGGAAAGTCGATTTTCTATCAGGCTCCATCGATTGCTTTTTATGCATCCTATAATGAACAGTGCGTCGATCTCGGCGACCACATCTTTGCACTTGATTTTTTCCCAACGGTTGAAATGATTGTACATAATGCATTTATGCGGCACATGCCCTATGACCCTGAAAAAGCGATACTGTATGAGCTGTTTAAAAATAATCTAAATATGACGTCAGCTTCAGGTTGGGACGTTAAGCCCGATTATGAGCTCATTCGTTTGGCGATTGAAGGTGATCAGTCTTTACCCGAAGATTATAGTGGAGATGTTTCGGACATTGATATTGAAGCTTGGAATGAGTATCTTGAATCAATTATGCGGGTCGATGAACTCTTCTATTATCAGTGCAACAAACTTGGAATCGATTACGTATTTCATGAAATTTACGATTACTTGATGGAGCCTAATTTTGACGAGCATCCCATCGATTTCTTATACAAACTCGATATGGAGAACACACCATGATTGAAGTTCAAAATCTGAGCAAATATTTTGGAAAAAAACAAGCCCTCGTCGACATTAATCTACGTTTGGGGAAGGGCATTCATGGTTTGTTAGGGCCTAACGGATCGGGTAAAACAACGCTCATGCGTTGTCTCGCGGGGGTTCTTCGCCCAAGCTGTGGCACAACGAAACAATCTGACATGATCGGTTATTTACCTCAACGATTCAATTTCTATCGTGAACTCACCCTCTATGAAACGATGGAATATTTTGCATCATTGAAAAAAATCCCCCGCCATCAACAGCGTGACGCGATCATGCGGCTGCTTCATCTCGTCCACCTTGATGAGCGGGCAAAATCAAAATTACGCACACTTTCCGGTGGCATGATACGACGCATGGGGATCGCCCAAGCGCTTCTTGGAAATCCGCCACTTGTGCTTGTTGACGAGCCGACAGCAGGCCTAGATCCAGAGGAGCGACTATCATTTAAAAACATCATTTCGGATCTTAATCCCGACAGTTGCATAATCATATCGACACATATCGTCGAGGATGTTGAGGCATTGTGCAAACGAATTATTATCCTCGACGAGGGGAAGGTGGTAGCGGATAAAGGTTCAGATGCATTAAAAGAGTACGCCAGAGGATCCGTATATAGAGTACTTGCAGATCATCAAGCGGATCTTCTTCCGCCATACGAAATACTGCGACGAGAGCGGTCTGAAGAACAAGAGTACTTGCGCATTTTGTCGCCAAATGATCAAAACGCGAAACCTGTTCATCCTACGATCGAAGACGGCTATATCATGGTCATTCGAGGATATCCCCCCAAAAGCTTATGAGTTTTCGACTCCAGCGTTTACGCATTGCACTTTTATCGAGTCGCTTGCTTTTTCTGGCTCCCCTCATTGTGGTCTATTTTTTACTACCGACTTCTTGCATCTCGATGTATCAAAAGGAGGGCTTGCGTGAGAGCCGAGCTTTATTTGTTTATCTGTCCCACTCACTCGTCACCATGCTCAGCCTCCTTTGGACTCTTTCTCACCTACAAATATGGATTGATAGCGAAGGCGAAGAAGCCTTGCGCGCCAGTCGACGAAAAATGACGAGTAACGGGCTCGACGTTATCATTTTACTTTGTGTCTACTTGGTCATGACATTGCCTGTATTCACAGTTGCAAACTATTTTTATTCGAACATTTGGCCCGAATGGTTCCGTTTTGGTATCGTCACTTCGACACTCGTAGCTATGCTGTACGTCCTCGCGGTCTCATTAGATTCTGTGACCATGGCAGCGCTTGTGACCTATGCTTACTCATTTTTAAGTGTCATCTATGGGGCGGAGAATGCATCGGCAAGCGTACTGTTACTGAAACCACATCGAGAATTGTACCCCGGAGAAATGACCAAACTCTACTTCCCAGCTTGGGGGGCTGCAGCCGTCCTCTTTTTAATCGGACCTATGATTGAGACGCGAGGCAAGAATTGAAAAATGCAATGGTGTACGATGGATATGGAGGTGCTTTATGCATGACGGAGACGATTTTGTCAATCACTTAAATCGACTTACTTCCAAAGAGGCATCCGCTTATGAAGAC
>JAQUVJ010000019.1 GCA_028693395.1 Candidatus Nanoarchaeia archaeon
CTATATGATTATTTTTTTCTAGAATTAAAACTTTTTTACCTTTATTTGCATAAATATTTGCAATACTTAATCCAGTTATTTCAGATCCTATAACAATTATATCATATTTTTCCATAAAAAAACCTTTCAATCCGGGCAATAATTACAATAAATATTATCTTTATTTTTTATATTTGCAATTCTAAATTTTCTTAAATTATTATTATTCCATGTATTCTTAAAATCATTTTCTAAAACATTACCTAATTTATATTTTTCCTCCATTCTAATACAACAAGGAGTTAAAATTCCTTTTGATGTAATAAAAATTTTTGTAAATCCCCATAAACATTTTTTTTTTCTTTTATAATCTTTTTCTAACAAATAATTAAAATTAAAATCATTTGTTAAATTTTCTCTATTTAAAAAATTAAATATATTCTTTCTGATTTCTCTTTCTTTTAATACAAAATTCTGATTATCTAAAAAATCTTGATCTGTTTTTATTTTCCAATTTTCAATTTCAGCAAATCCTATTTCATCAATATTTATTTTTTTAAAAAATTGAATATAATTAGGTATATTTTTATAATTTTTATGAGAAATAACAAATGATGTTCTTATTTTTACTTTATTATTATTATTATTTCTTTCTTCTATTAATGATTTAATTCCTTTTACTATATTATTAAAATTCCCTCCTTTTCTAATAGATTCGAATTCTTCTTTATTTACTGAATCTACTGAAATTGTTATATTCTTAAAATTATTCAATAAGAAATCTCTCATATTTTTATTTATCAATAAAGAACCATTAGTAATTATACTCAAATTAATATTATTTTTTCTAATAAATTTAATTATTTCTTGATTATTTAAGTTTAATAATGACTCACCCATTCCTTGATATTTTATAAATTTTAAATTTTTATTTTCTTTTATAATTTTCTTTACCAATTCTAATTTTAAATCATTATTTTTATCTTCTTCGCTATAAGTTTTTCTTGTACAAAATTCACAATTGAAATTACATTTCGTTGTTGGTTCTAATTGAATAAACCAAGGCAATGGCATTCTTTCTTTTCCTATATTATTTATTTCAAAAAAAACACTTTTATTAAAAAACAAATCAATTATATTCAATGAATATTCATTTTTATAATAATAATATCTTGCAAAAAAACCCAATATTTTAATAAAAATATTGTTTTTATGATTAATTATTGATTTATTATAATATTTTTTTATATCTTCAATCAAAATTTTCACCATCATTATTATAATTTACCATCATTAAAATCTTATTTCTATAAACAATTAAAAATAATTTAATAAAAATAATAAAAAATATTACTTTAAATATATTCAAAAAAACATCAAAGAAATTATTTTTAATTTCAATATATTCAACATTATTATTTTCAATTGATTTTATATAAATATATTTTTTAGCATATAAAAAGTCAATTGTTGGAGCATGAGAAATTACAGTTTTATTTATCAAACTTCCATTAAATTTCTTTTCTTTATTTATTAGAAATCTATCATTAATTCCATATCTCTTAAATTTATTTAAATTATCTTTTTTAAAGATTATATCATTTTCAATGTTCATTGAAAATATTGATTTATTATCTAAAATTCCATTTCTAATATCCTTAAAAACTTTTTTAAAAATAATTTTTGAATTATTTGATATTTTCTTATAAAAAAAATATGTAGTTATCAAATTTGGAAAAAACATTTTTTTTTGTTGGTTATATAACAATTCTAAGAAAATAAAGTTTCTATATAAAAAATATAACATTTTTAAATTAAAAGTTGTTTTCATTGGATGAATATATTTTGCATTTAATATTTTCTTATATATAAACAATTTTTCCACTCTATATCCATAATCTACATCATCTCCATAAATAAAATAATTTTTATTTACAAATCCAACTGCCTCAATCATATTATGAGAATATATAGACCAATGCAATTTATTTATCATATATTTTTTTTTAAAATCATCACTTATATTAAATCCATTTGGGACAACATCTTTCTTTACTTCCTTAAAAAGATTTTCAACTAGATATTCATCATAAGGATATGCATCATTATCATTTAAAATAATGTAATTATAATTCTTATCATAAGCATATTTTTGACCATAATAAAAACCACCAGATCCTCCTAAATTATCTCCAGTATTTATTAATATTATATCTTCATATTCTTTTTTAAATTTATTAAAAGTATCGTCTGATGAATTATTATCTACAATTATTATATCAATTTTTAATGTTTGTTTTTTTATTAATTCAATATTTTTCTTTGTTGCTTCATATTGATTAAATGTTGGTAAAATTACTACAATATCTTTTCTATTTTGTAATTTATCTACAATTTCCATCCTTACAACCTATCTATAATATCTTTAAATATTAAAACATTCTTTTTGATATCATGTTTTTCTTTAACATAATCTATGATATTCTTTGAATATTTTTTATATAAATCTTTATCTTTTAATAACAAATCTAACTTTTCTACCATCAATTCAAAATTACCATTACAACAAAATCCTATTTCATAATTATCAAATATATTATTAGGATTTACTTTATAACTTATTATAGGAGATCCTCCCATTCCTGATTGAATAAAAGTATTTGGGAATCCTTCACTATCTGAAGTATTAACAAAGATCTTAGATTTATTAAAATATTCTTGAATTTTTTCAAAAGAAACTTTTTCAATAAATTCAATATTTTTTATCTTTTTTACCTTTTTTAAAACCTTAGAATAATAATTTAAATCATCAGCTTTTGGCATAATCATTATAAATTTTTCACTTAAAAATCTCTTTGATAAATCAATAAATATTTCTGGATTTTTCCAATCCTCACATCGTGAAACCCATAAGATATAATCTCCTTTTGAACCTTTAAAATCTAAATAATAAGAATTATTCATTATTTCTTTATCTTTATTTTTTATATTTGAAAATTGATCATCATTTTGTGCAATAAAAAAATCAACTTGTTTTAAACCTAATTTTAATAATTTTCCAAAAAATCCTTTAAAAAAAACACCATTAACATCATTATCATGAGCAACCATATAAATCATTTTTTTTCTAAAAAAAAAAGAATAAATTGCAGAAAAAAAAACCTCAACTCCTCCAGCTCTATTAATTACAACATCAGGATTACATTTAACTAAGGAAAAAAACAATTTGAATGGTGCAAATAAATAATTAATAATTTTCTTTTCTAATTTAAAAGATTTAATTACCTTTACATTATTATATTCTTCAATTTTCTTTTGACCAAAATCTCCAACAATAACTGAAACATCATAAAATTTTGATAATTCTTTAGAATAATTATAAACCTGAACCTCAGCTCCACCATGACTAATCTTTGAATCTTTATTAAAAAGAGGATATGCAAAAATTGATACAAAACATATTTTCTTCATCTTCCTATCCTCTCATAATATCTATCATCTAAAATATTTTCATCTAAAATTCCAAAAGCATCAAAAACATCAACACCTTTTAATTTTGATAAATCAACACTGTAATATTCATCCCAATTTACCATAATTATTAAGATTTTAAAATCTCTAAAATCATATTTATCATTCAAATATATAAGTTTATCTAAATACTTTAATTTAAAATTTTCCATTCCAACAGGGTCGTGAACCATAATCTCATAGCCATTTTCTAAAAAGTTATCAACAACTTTTATAGAAGGAGATTCCCTAATATCATCAGTTCCAGGCTTAAAAGTACAACCCCAAATAACAACCTTTTTATCAAAATTATTCAAATTAACATATTTATCAACCATCTCAAACATTTTTAACTTCTGATTTTCATTAACATCATAACCTTTCTTTATTAAATCTACTGGATATCCTAAATTAATTAAAGCCCTAACATCCTTTGGAAAACAAGAACCACCATAACCAGGACCAGCATTCAAAAACTTTGGTGAAATTCTAGAATCACTTCCCATTGCCTTTTTAACATCTTCATAATTTGCACCTAAACTCTTAGATAAATTAGCAATTTCATTTGCAAAAGAGATCTTTGTAGCTAAAAAACAATTACAAGCATACTTTGAAAGTTCAGCCGATTTATTTGACATATATAAAATTTCACAAATATTATTCTCAATATAATAATGATATAAACTATCTATTATATTTTTATGAATTAAAATATCATCTAAACCAATAATAATTCTATCAGGATTTAAAAAATCATAAACAGAACTTCCCTCTCTTAAAAATTCCGGATTTGAAACAACAATAATTCTATCTAAACCACTTTTTCTTAATCTTTCCTTTATATAATCAGCTGTTCCAACTACAACTGTACTCTTAATAAAAATATATTTATAATCTTCAAATCTATTTTCTAAATAATATGAAATTATATTATCTAAAGCTAAATCAACAAATTTTAAATCACAACTTCCATCATCTTTTGATGGAGTTCCAACCGCTAAAAAGATAATATCACTATTTGATAAACCAATATTAATATCATTTAAATATTTTATATTACCAAAATTCAAATTATATGAAATCAATTCATCTAAATCTTTTTCAAAGATAGGAGAGATTCCTTCATTTAATTTTAATATTTTCTCTTTATCATTGTCTATACAATAAACAAAATGTCCCTGTTTTGCAAAACAATTTCCAACAATCAAACCAACATATCCAGTTCCTATAACAGTTAAATTCATATTAACACCTATTTTTATAATTTATAATAATTAATATACCAATCATTAAATTTCTTTAATCCTTCTTTTAAACTAGTCTTAGGATTATAACCCAATTCTTTTTTTGCTAAATCAATATTAGCATAAGTTTTGTAAACATCTCCTTTTTGCATTGGTAAATATTTTTTTTTAATTTTCTTTGAAGTAATTTCAGAAATATAATTTATTAAATCCATCAATTTTTCAGGTTTATTATTTCCCAAATTATATATTCTATATCCATTCATTTTTTTAGAAGCTAAATAAATACCATCAACAATATCATCAATGTAAGTAAAATCTCTTAACATATCTCCTTTATTATAAACATCTATTTTTTGATCTAAATAAGCAGATTTAAAAAATTTATATATAGCCATATCAGGTCTTCCCCATGGACCATAAACAGTAAAAAACCTAAGACCTGTAATATTAATATCATATAATTTATTGTAAGTATAAGCAATTAATTCACAAGATTTCTTTGTTGCAGCATATAAACTAACAGGATTATCAACTCTATGACTTTCTAAAAAAGGAATTTTTTCATTTCCACCATAAACAGAAGAAGAAGATGCAAATATAATATCTTTTATTTTTAAATTTCTAGCTATTTCCAAAATATTTAATGTTCCCATAACATTATTTTTTTCATAAATGAAAGGATTATCAATAGAATATCTAACTCCTGCTTGTGCCGCTAAATGTATTATCAAATCTATTTTAAATTTTGAACAAAACTTCAAAAATTTTTTATAATTACATATATCTATTTTTTTAAAAATAAAATTATTATATTTTTTTAGCAAAGGTATTTTATCTTCTTTTAATTTAATATCATAATAATTGTTAATATTATCAACAACAATTACATTATATCCCATTTCTAAAAAATTTCTAGATGTATGAAATCCAATAAAACCAAGTCCACCAGTAATTAACACGTTTTTTACCATAAAATAAAAACCAAACACACTTATATATAAATTCTCAAAAAAAAACATTAAAAACACAAATATTATATACTAATTATTTGTATAATTATTATGATTGATAAAAATATTATAAAAATACTCTCTGAAAATAGTGAACTAACTACAACAGAGATAGCAAAAAAATTAAATCAAAAAAGAAATATAATAGATTATAAAATAAAAAAATTATACAACAACAAAATAATAAAAAATCAATATATAATAAATTTCAATTCATTAAATTTAGAAGAATATATTATTTTTTTAAAAATTAACAAGTTTCAAGAAATAAAAAAAGATTTTTTTAATCTTTTAAAATCAAATAAAAATGTAAGATGGTTTTGCGAAACATATCCATACTATAATATAAGAATCTCTATCTTAATAAATAAAGATGAAAAAAAAGAAATAATAAATGAAATCTTAGAAAAATTAGAAAATAATATTTTAGATAAAGAAATTATTATTGTAGAAGATTTAATAAAACCAATAAATTACGGAATATATAATTTCAAAAAAATAAACAAAAAAATAATAAAAGATGAAATTAAATTAAAAATTATAGAAATGATAACAAAGAATCCAGATATAAAAAAATACGAAATATCAAATATATTAAATCAAAGTTATGAATCTATAAGATTAAAATTCAAAGAATTATATGAAGAAAACGTAATTTATCATAAATCCATTTCTTTTGATAAAAAAATCTTAAATTTAAATATGACAACTCAAATAATTATAAAAACAAATTTGAATAAAGATATTGAAAATAGATTTATAAATTTCATAACAAAAAATGAAAACATTGGAAGAACAAGACAATTAATAGGATCTTACAATTTTGAAATAACCATCCATTCTCAAAACCAAGAAGATCTACTATCAACAATAAATAATCTACAAAATCTACTAAAAGAAAGATTAATCTCCTACCAAATAATCTTTAACTCCCTAAAGTTACTCACTATCTAATTTTATTATTTTTTTTAACTAATTTATAACCCTTTATATTAAAATAATCATAAATTGTTTTCATAACCTCAATAAAATTAACATCATTTCTTAGTAAAGGAATTAAATCGACTTTCCATTTATTATGTAATCTATTTGCTCTATTAAACATTCTAATAATATCAAATTTAACTCCAGAAGACAAACATTTCTTTTCAACTAATTCAAAATCAATTTCTATATTTTTTTTAATTATTTGATAAATATCATAATGATCTCTTGGTTTATTTCTTGCTATTGCAGCCTCTATCTTTTCAGCAACCATTTCTTTGATATCAAGACAATAAAATTCAAATTCTGGAATATTTTTATAATAATGATTTAATTTAATCTTATTTGGCAACAAAAATAATTTTGCTTTTCTGTTTAAATCTATATAAATTTTACCATCAGCCAATTCATTTTTATAAAAAACAACTAATCTAACAAAATCATTATTCTTATTTTCATAAATTATTTTTTCAAAAAAGTTTGATTTATTTATTTCACTTTTTATTTCAAAAATTAGTAAATCAATTTCCCTAGTTATAGTAAAGTCAATATCTTCACTTAATCTTGAATAATTTAAAATTGTTAATTGTAAAGCAGTGCCACCTTTAAAATAAATTCCTTTTATATCTTTTAAAATATATAAAAGAATAATAATATAATAATCTTTTAAACTTAATAATTGTGGAAAACCTCTTATAGAAATTATTTCAATTAATTCATCCTTTGTTAACTCCTTAATTGTATCCATCTTTCAATCTTTCCTTTCTCCAAAATCTTTACATTATGTCCTAAAATATCAACAACAACACTATTATCTAACCTGTCCTTTGTAGTTTTCCTAAAAATAAAATGTTCATTTAATATCTCAATTTTACCTGATCTTTTATTTGTATAAATTTCATATTTCATCGGAATCTGATCGGTCAATCTCCAAAAATAAGCAGCAGCCCAACCACCAATATAATAATCTTTTGAATCCATCATTTCATCTGCAATAATATAAGGATTCTCACTCCAAAAACCTGTTCTTGATTTTATTGGAATCAAATAATATTTGTCCTTTGATAATTTGATAATTCTTTTCTTTTCTAATAACCTATGAATAAAATAATACATTCTATTTACATTGTCAAAATATTTACTTATATCATTCTTTGAAAAAAAATATTGTTTTCTAAATTCTAAATCTGATATAATTGCAACTTCATTTTTAGATAAACCTAAAATATTATCATTAATTTTTGACATAATCAATAATTAGTGATAATATTATATAAACATTTTCATAAAATAGAATAACTCAAACAAATATATAAAAATAATCTAATAAAATTTGAAACCTCCCTAAAATCATTCACTATCTAACTCCCTATTCAACATCCTATGACCATGATCCGTTAAAGAAATCTGATAAAAAATCCTACCATTCTCAGGATGCTTCAAAAAAGTCTTAATCTCAATCATCCCATGCTTCTCCAAAATCCTACAATGATCCTTTATAGTATCAAAATTAGTATTTACACTTCTTTCCAAATGAGAATATGTTTTTGCACCATCCCTTAATCTAGTCAAGATATCCATATCCAACTCAAAATAATCTCTCCTATCAGCCATGCAACAATCTATCAAAAAACAATAAAAAAGACCAACTCACAAACTCGTAGTATTTTTTTTAAAATCAATCAATCTTCTCAAAAAAAAAACAAATAAAAAAACAAACACCAAAACAAAAATCAACCCCCTCAAAAAAAATACAAAAGGCATATTTTGAATAATTATACTCTCATAAGGAAAAACCCAACCACCCTGACTAAAAAAAACTCTATGAAACAAATAAAAAGCCCTATCAAAAAAAACTATCATCAAAAAAAATAAAACAACAAAAAATAATAAACTAATCCTAAAACCAATCAAAATATCCCTATAACTACAAAAATACAAAACTAATAAAAACAAAACAAAACAAACAATAAAAACCATAAACCAAAAATCAAGCAAATCTAAAACATCATTCATATGAACTATCTCTATTTCTAAATATTTAGAACTATCCAAAGAATCATAATTAAAAAAATTAACAATATCTGAAGAAATAGAAAAATCTTCATTTAAAATCAAATAAAAATCAGGACTTGTTACCAATAATCTAACAATAAAAAAACCAAAAGAAAAAATCAAAAAAACAAATAACAAACTAACCTTGAAAAACGATAAACGGTTCAAACCTAACACCCATCGTAGCAATACCACTATCAATAATAGTTTCAACAACATCCTTAGAATCCTTATAAGACAGAAATGATTCCTCTAAAACACTATCTTTTGAAGCAGAATAAAAAATAATTCCTTTCTTTCTAAAATCTTTTTTAATATCAATTATGTCATAATTTTCATTAGCATATTTTCTAGAAACACTTCTTCCAGAACCATGACAACATGATTGTAAAGAAAGTGAAGAATCATTTTCTAAACCAAACAATAAATAACTACTTGTAGCATTTGATCCAGGAATTATAATAGGCTGATTTTTATAATAATCATGTTTAAAATTCTTACCTCCAAGAGCAAGAGTAGCACCTTTTCTATGAACAATTAAATCTTTACCAAAATGTTTTTCAAAAGTAGCAATATTATGAGAAATGTCATAAATTAAAGAACTATAAAATTCTCCATATAAATCCTCTAAAACCTTTTTAAAACCTTCAAAAATTAATCTTCTATTAACAAAAGCAAAATTACAAGCACTATTCATAGATAAAACAAATTCATTAAACATTGAAGAATCTTTTGAAATATAAGCTAAATCCTTTTCTTTTAAATTCTCAAAATTATCAATATTAAGATCTCTAATCTTAGAAATATAATCGCTTATAATTTGATGACCAAAACCTCTTGAACCTGTATGTATCATTAATAAAATTCCTTTTTTACCTTTAAAAATATTTTTATCTAATATCTCATAATTATTATCTTTATTTATATCAGAAACGTCCATTAAATCAACGAAGTGATTTCCTGCACCCAAACTCCCCAGAGTTCTTTTTCCTCTCAATATGGCTTCATTAGAGACAAATTCCAAACTACCTTTAAAACTTCCATTAAAATTAGTATTTTTTATATCATTATCATTAACAATACCAATATCTTTTAGATATTTTAATCCTTCAATACAAACTCTATTAAAATCCAAATTAAAATTTCCCTTAGATCCAAAACCAATTCCAATATTTTTTGAAATCTTTTCAATTAATTCATCTTTTTTTGATAAAATTTTTTCTTTAGATAATTCAACAAAAAAAAGACTAACACCACAATTCACATCATATCCAATTCCACCAGGAGATATAACATTTTCAAAAGCACCAACTCCACCAATAGGAAATCCATAACCCTTATGAAAATCAGGCATTAAAAAAACCTTATCATAAACTGATGGTATAGAAAAAATGTTTTTTGCTTGAATCAAAACATCATCTAAATCTTTTTGATTTTCATAAATATTATCATTTGCAAATACAACGACTTTTTTATCTAAATAATTAATTTCCCTTCTTATATTTTTATTTTTTTCTTTCATTTTATTCATTCTATTTAATTATTAATTTGATTATAGTTTTATTAAAAATAATAAATACACAAATACCTTATTCTATATATTATTTGTTATATCTTTAATATTATATTCTTTTTGTTTTATTTATTTTTTTATCTATTTTTTTCATCATCAAATCCAAAAAATTTAGAAAGCAAATAAAATCTTATTATTATATGAATAATATAACTTAAAACAAATAATATAATCCATTTAAACAACAATTTAGTAAAAAATAATACAAATAAAAAAAGTAAAAGAGCAAAAGCATATAAAAAAATATCAAAAAACACTTTTAAAAAAGACCAATAAGAATAATTCTTTGAAAAAACTTTATTCATTAAATAATAATTTAAACCTCTAAAAACAAAAAAAGCCCATATTAAAAAATTAAATTTCAAACCTAAGAACAAAAATAAGAAACCAACTAAATTAAATAAGAAATAATATTTTAAACTTTTCTGATTTAATAAACCAAAAGCAATATAAAATCCCAAATCAACTCCTATAAAAAATAATAAAAAAGTTATTGCATACAAAAACATTAAAGAATTATTTGAAATGCTTAAATTAAAATTACTTAAATTAATCAAATTAGCATTAACATTTTGATAATCAAGCATTAATGGTTCATTCATTTCAACAGTATTCTTACTTAAATACATTTGAACAAAAAAACTACATAAAACAAGAACAACTAAAACTATTATATTTATTAAAAAATACAAAGTAAATTTTTTATTAATCTTACCATCTTCAAAAAAAAATCCCATAAACAATTATTTTGTTAAATCTATTTAAATTTTATTATGTTTTTTAAAAAAAAAGAAAATATTTAAAAAGAAATAAAGATAAAAATAATCAATGGCAAAAAAAGATAACACTTACAAACTTAAAACAAAATTCAATGGACCTTGTAAATTTTTTGAATTAGTAGATTTTATTATGGATTTATTTAAATCTCATGGATTTAAAGTAATTGAAGATTCATTTGAGAAAGAAAATACTGCAACAGACACTTTCAAATACACTTTAAAATATTCTGGCTCAAAAGATGATAAACCTTGGACAAAATACGAATTTAAATATTCAATCAAAGGAAAAAATGTTACAGAAACAAAAGGAGAAATTGAAATCGAAGCTGAATTAAAAATAGATTACATAAATCCTTATAAATCAAAATCATTAATATTAAGTAAAATAAACGATGTAGAAAAAAGTATATACAAAGAAAAAGAAAAATATCTTGAAGATATCTTCAAAGAACTTCAAAAAGGAATTAGAGAAAAATTAGATGAAGATTTTGTTTAAAAAAATAATATTTTATAAAATTACCACAAATAAAAAAAAGTAAGATTTAAATATTACTTATCAATCCATAAAATAACAGCATGGATCCATAGCTTAGTCGGTGGAGCGCGCGGCTGTTAACCGCGAGGTCGGCAGTTCAAGTCTGCCTGGATCCGTTTTTCTTTTAATTTTTCTTTAAATTTTATTTTAAATTTTCAAACAAAATAAAAATATTTTTATCCCATTATTAAAATTATTTCAAATCAGTTACAAATACCTTTTATAAACACATTTTCAATAAATCTAACATGGTTTACGAATGGATTGATTCAAACAATCAAAAAAAACAACTTTTTAAAAATTTCATAAAAGAATTAAATGAAATATTAATGTTTGACTCACAAATCCAAAACAAAAAAACAGATTTAAAGGCAAAACTATATTCGATGGAAAAAATCTTAAAAGACTTTTCTAAATTATTTAACAATGAAAAAGACAAATTAAAAATATATCAAGAAACATCGATTGAAGCAATAGATTACATAAAAAACATAGATGAAGATATTCTTTTATTAAATAATGCATTAAACGAAATAGAAAATAATCTTAATTCTCCAATTTATTTAAAAAAATTATTAACAGATGTATCAATTTTTGCAAATGAATTAGAAATAAACATAAAAGCAATGCAAGAACAAGCAAAAGAATCTTTAGAGATTTTATATAAAAAAAAAGAAAATCAAATAAAAATAGATGATTTTATTTCTTTAACAAAAAAATTAGGAGGAAAAATAAATAATAATCATGGACATGGTGATCATTTCTATGTCGAATTTGCATTATTTAATCATTTAATGGCTCCAAGTAAAAACAATAATAATGAGATATCAATTTATTCAATAAATTCTTTTGTCGAAGAAAATATTCATAGAATTGAAAAATATCTAAATCCTAAATATTTAAAATATTTCTATTTTGAAGATGATGAAAAATTTAGAAAAATATTTATTCACAAATATAAAAAATTCTTTCAATTAGAATTTAGTAAAGAATAATTTTTTAAAAGATTTTTATTATAATTATTAAATAAAAAAAATAAAAATTAATTAAAAAAAGAATTATATTTAAAAGCTAAATATGAGAAAAAATCATATCTTTGCTTTGATTTATAATTAAAATAATAAAAATATTCTGATATTGCACTTTCATTATTTTTATCATAAACTTTTGCTCTTAATTTATACAAACCTTCTTGACTTTCTTTAAAAAAAGAATCTTCTTCTTTTATTTCTAAGCCATCTAATGAAATCTTTCGTGAATAACTTTCACTCAAAGGTATAAAATAATCTATTTCAAAAATCATACTTAAAACTTCATTATCTGGATCTGAAAAATATTTATCTTTATCAAATCTTAAATCATCTCCAATCATTAATTTATCTTCTATTAAAGATGTTTTTCCATATAATAAAGTCAAAAATGCGTTATTTGTAAAAAAAGTATCATTTCTAAAATATGTTGATAAATTTTGAGCATAGTAAAAAAAATCTTTTAAAGAATCTACCGATTCATTATTTGAATAATTTACTACATTACTATTATTAAAACTATTATAGTCAAAATATAAATATATAACTAACAAAATAATTAATATTAACAATAATATCCAAAATATCTTTTTAAAAACCCTAAATGCTTTTTTAAAAAAGTTTCCAATTGATTTAAATATCTTTTTAAAAAAGTTTTTTAATTTCTTAAAAATACTTTCTTTTTTTATATTATCATCTAATTTTGAATTTGAAAGATCTTCCTCTAATCTTCTTCTTACTTTTTCTTCTAAAATAAAATTTGTATTATCGTTTATTTCTAAAACATCTTTTTTTGATTTTCTTTTTAAGAAATTTTTAAATTGAATCTTATTCTTAATTTTATTTACTTTTTCTTCTACTTTTTTTGCTTTTTTTAATTTGTTCTTTTCTTTTTTTTTTAAAGAATTTTCTTTTCTTTTTAAAGAATTTTCTGTTGATTTTTCTTTAATCTTTTGTTTTACTTTTTTATATTTTGATTTAATTTCTTCTTTATATTTAATTATTAATAATATCAATGCTATTAAAATTAATACTAATATTATTCTAAAAAATAGTTGATATAAAAAATATTTATATGTTTGTTTTTTTGGAACTAAAACATTAATATTATATTCATTTATTTCTAAATTATTGTTTTTTAATAAATATGTTGTAAAAATTAAATCATTTATATTTCCTTTATATACAATTTCTAAACTTTGATTTTTATTTAAATCAATATATGATTTTGGTTTAAATAAATTGTATTTTTTAATTGTATTGTTGTTTTCCAATAAATTTATTGATCTAATTGAAGATTTTATTCTTTCATTTAGTAAAATTGATATTTTATTGTTAAACAAAAAATTATGAGCATTTGATGTATTTAATGTTATATTTGTTTGCTTTGATAAAATATTTAATTTGTTTACTATATCTTTATCTAAAGAATATAAATTTAATAAAACTTCATCTCCATAATTATTTGATTTTATCTTTATGAAATATGTTATGTTTAATGAATTTAATAATAGTAAATCTTCTTTATTTATTTGATTTTTAATTGTTATTGTTTCATTTGAATTAATTAAAAATTCGTCTGATAATATATATTCATCAATTAATAAATCATTATATGAAAATGATATTGTTTTTGTTTTCTGTGATGAATTTATTTGAGTAATTAAATCATCCTTCGAATTTTTCAATAAATGTTTAATAGCCTCTATTTGTTTTAATGAATATTGTGATAATAACTCACTTGAATTAATATTTAATCCTTGAAATATGAATTCTATTGTGAATTTTTCTCTAAAAGTATTATTATTTTTTATATTATAATTTATGAAATAATATTTTTCATCTGATGATAATTCTTCTTTGTTTATTTCAATTATATCTTGTTTTAGTAATTTTGTTTCTATAATGTATGTTTCTTTTTTGTTTGTGTTATAATTATGAAAACTTAGAGTTAAATTTATTTTATCTACTCCTTCAAATAAACCACAACCTACGTTTAATTTTACAGGTAATTTGTAAGATTCTTGAGATTTTAATTCATATCTTGGTGATCTGAAATTAATAAATGGATTTTCAGATTGAATTGTAAAATCATAATTTCCTGTGTTTGCTAAATTTTCAACTCTTAAATTAAATTGTTGATATGAACAAACATATAAACTGCTTATATCAGATTGAACTGATAAATAAGAATAACCTAATGGTAAAATTAAAAAAAAAAATAAAAGAAAAAAAAGAGATTTTTTCATTTAAAACCCCTTAATAATAATTTTCTTTTTCTTCTTCTTCGTCTGATTCATCGTTTGAACCGGAAAATTTTCTTACTAATAATACTACAATTAATACTACTAATAAAGCAATTGCTCCGATTAAAACAATATTCCAAACTTTTGATTGACTAACAGGTGTGTCTTCTACTGTTGGTGCTTTAACACTTACGTATAAGACTTTTGATAAAACTTCACTACCTGATATGAAACTAACTGTTAAAGCATAGTCTCCAGCAACGTCTTTGTCTGCATCTAACATTAAGTTAAATGTTCCAACTCCATTACCTGCAATGATAGCACTATTTTTATCTAAACTATATGCACCAAAGTTTTCTGCTCCTGTAGCTGAAACAACGAATGTTTTTAAACTAGAGTCTTTATTTTGAATTAATATTGGAACTGTTAATGTTTTTCCTTTAGTTAACTCAACATTTTCAACCATAGTAACAACTGAAGCTTTTGAACCTGTGTCTGTATATGAACCACAACTATCTGAACTTAATACTACAATACTTTCTGCTGCTGCTGTTGATTCTTCTTCTCTGTTATAATATGCTTTAACAGATACTTCATATGCTTTATTTTCAGCACATTCTGGAATCATAATAAATACTTCATCTGTTGACATTTGTTCATTAGATTCTATTTTATCAACGTATCTACTTTCTTTTAATCCTAATTCTGGAATTGAAAATTCTACTTTAACATTTTTTTGATCATAAGTTCCTGTGTTTGAAAGTCTTGCTGATAATGTTAAATAATTTCCTGCTCTTACCATATTTTCTGGACTCATTACTACATCTTTAATATTTAAAGAATGTCTTTCTGAATCAAATTTAATATCATAAGTACTTTCCATTACATTACTACTCCATCTATCACTAACAATTACTCTTAATTTATATCCTGTAATTTCATTGTCTTGTGAATCGTATAAAGCTAAGTCTGATGGAATTTCTAAATTTAAAGTTTTGTAATAACTTACTCCGCTTTTAACATCGAATAATTCTGTTTTTGCTTCAATACTTTTCTTTGAGTCGTATCCTTCTATTTTTGCAGTGATTCTTACAGCGTCTGAATCTAGTTGATTTACTACACCAGTTAATTTAACTTTAATTTCTAATGAGTCTCCTCTTAGAATAGATATAGTTTCTCCACCAGATGATGCTACAACTTCACCATCTATTTTCACATTGTCTATTGCCACTCCTGGTGCTGCACTGTAAACCAATGTTGATTGGAATACCATTGCAAAAACAACCAAAAATGTTAACATTATATTTTTTTTCATTTTCATTTCCCTCTTATTGTATAACTACTAATGGATGTAAACAAGTAAATCGAATTTGTTTATAAATTTTTTGTTTATGTAGTCATCATTAAGTAAATAATAGTAGTTACTCTATAGAAGGATATACATCATTTATATATAAATGTATTAGTTTTGATTTTTTCTTAGATTTTATAGATCAATTAAAATGAAATAAATTATAAAACAAAAATATAATAAATACATTATAATCATATAATAAAAAAAGAAAAAAAAAGTGCCGAAGGAGAGACTTGAACTCTCGACATCCACGTTGCTCAGTACCTAAATAAGTCATCGTCTGTTAAGACTCCTAGCTCATAACACCTATGAGCGTGGCACTCTAACCAACTGAGTTACCCCGGCATAATTTATTATTATATAAAAAGGGCGAAAACTGGGAATTGAACCCAGTCCAAAAGATCCACAGTCTTCCATGCTACCAGTACACCATAATCGCCATTAAACATAAATGATGAGGATGCAGGGATTTGAACCCTGATAAGCCGGTTTCACCTTAAAACATTAAATCATCGCTAAATCTTAGCTCATTGCTCCAATCTGGAGCCGGCTATGATACCTGGTTACATCACATCCCCATCTTGAAATGATGGGTCTTAATTTCTTCTTAAAGACAATAAATCATCCATTGTCAATTTTCCTTTTTTCTGTAATAATTCTCCGATATCTTTTTCTTGTGTAGCAATATCTTTTTCTCTTCTTCTTGATTGCTTATCTTCAGGTTCTTTTTCTCCTAATTCTACAGCTAATTCTTTTAAGACTTTTACTTTATCTTTTTTGTTGCTAATTTTATCCTTATATTCTTCTTTTATTTGAGAAACTCTATCTAATAATTCTTTTCTAGAATCTTTTATCTCATCTAATTTATCAAATATAACTTTTTTCTTATCAACTAAATCTTTAATTTTTGAATTGATTTCTCTTACTTCTTTTTTTAATTTTAAAAAATCTCTTCTTAAATCTCTTGTCTTATCTCTTAAATCTTTATAATCTTTCCAATAAGACTCGCTTGATAATAATGAATCATGTTGCTTTTTTAATTGATTAATTGATCTCATCATCTTTTTTTCTTTATCAAAAGTTAAAGCTTCTGTTTGTATGAAATATTCCATTGCATTTATCTTTTTCTTTAATGAATCTAAATTTTGACCTTCTGATTTTTCAGGTTTTTGATCTTGAATTTTTTTGAATTTTTGATTTGATTCATTTAGTTCTACAAATATAACTTCTTTTTCTGCTTTCTTTTTAGATAATTCTTCTTTTAATTTTATAATCTCTTCATTATGTTGAGATATTTGATCATAATATGGACTTAATTCATCCTTAAATTGATTAATTTGTTCAAAAAGTTCTTCTTTTTCTTGGTATACTTCATCAATACCTTGACTGATTTCTTTTATCTCAGTTTTTAAATCTAAATATTCCTTTTTTTTTTCTTCGCTTCCCATTAAACTTCACTCATATATTTTAAAATAAAAAAAAATAAAAAAATGGCTAAATTTAGCCAAATAAAGCACTTAAACCTGCTGCAGCGTCTTCATCTGAAGCAACTTCTTCTTTTGGTGCTTCTACTTTTGCTGCTGCTGGTGCTGCTCCTGCACTAACTGCTACTGGTGCAGCTGCTACTGGAGCACTAATTGCTTTTTCCATTGCTTCATTAATGTCTACGCCTTCAAGTGCAGCAACTAATGCTTTTACTCTTGATACGTCTACTTTAACTCCTGCCGCTTCTAATACTTTCTTTATTGCGTCTTCGCTAACTTCCTTTCCTGCCTTGTTTAGCAGTAATACAGCGTATATATATTCCATTTTTTATAACCTCTTTAAAATTTTATTTTAAAATAATGATCCAAATGCTGACATAGTGTCTTCTTCTGATGTTTCTTTTTCTTCAACTTTTTGTTCAACTTTTTGTTCTGCAACATTTGTTGAAGCAACTACATTTTGAGAAACTTGTGTACTCAAAATATTTTTTAAATCATCAGATAATGCTTCTTGAGGAAGCATTGATGCCATTGCTTTTACTTGTGAACTAATTCTTGAAAATATGAAATTAGTTGTATCTTTACATACATAATTAGTTTCTACTGCTAAATTTATTGCTTTTGATGCAGCTGTTGAAATTCCTAATGATGCTGTTTCTTTTGTTAAATACATACTATTTACAGATAAATTAATTGCATGTTTTATTGCAGTATTTAATTTATTCATGTATTCACTTTCATCAATTCTCAATACTTTTGGTTCAAATACCATTCCATTTTCATAAACTCCTGTTAAGTTTAATCCAACTTCTCCTGGTAAAATATTAAGTCTTAGTAATAATGATGCTACTTGTGGATTTGCTATTTCTCCTTCTTTTAATACTACTTTATCTTCTTTTATAGCAACTTTACCTTTATCAATCATTGTTTTTAGTCCAAGTGAACCTAATTCTCCAATAATTGGTCCTGGTAAAAATCCAGTTGGTCCTGCTTTTACTACAACATCTTTTGATGCATGTTGTCCTACTTTTAATGGTGCAGGTGATTTATTACTTTCTAATATTTTATATAATTTGAAAGGGTTTGAATTACTTAATAAAAGTGCAGGTATTGATTCTAATGTATCATTTAATTGTGAAATTCCACTTCTTTGAGATTCTAACTCACTTAAAGCAATTTTTATTAATCTCTTTCTTGCAACTTTTAAGTAAACATCTTTTCTTAATTTTTCTTTCAAAACTTGTAATTGTCTTGCAGGTAAGTTATTTAAATCTACAATCGCTACTATATCATATTTCAAAATTAACTCTTTAAGTTCTTTTACTGATTCTGATTTCCATTTTGCTACCAACATAACCACCTTAAATATTTAATTTAACTGCTTTAGACATAGTTTTTTTCAAATAAATTGTCTTTATATTATTTTCATGTAAAGGTAAATGTTGAATAACTGTATCATAAACAACTTTTACATTTTTAACTAAGTCTGCTTCATCCATTGAGTCATCTCCAATTTTGATATGAACACATGGGCCTTTTTTTAAACTAAACATTGAAGTTTTTGCTAAACTTTCTTTTAATGCAACAATATCAGTTTTTGCACTGATAACTCCTCCTAATTTTGGGTTTGGCATTTTCTTTCTTGGTCCTAAATATTTACCAAAAATAGATGCAACTTTTCCCATTAAATTTGCTTGAGCTAGGAAGAAATCATATTTTTCTGCTAATTGTTTGCATTCTTTTGATTTTCCTTGAAAATTATTAAAATCACTATCTAAAATAACATCAATATCTTGTCTTATTGATTCTGCGACACCATGGTCAACAAAAGCACAAAAAGTTTTTACTTTTCCTGATTCTTTAAATAAATGAACTGGAAATTCTAATTGATTTGCTGTTTGTTTTAGATCAATATCCTTAACATTAATTGTTAAATCGTATGATTCTGAAAAATTTCTCTTTTTAGAACTATCTTTTAATTCTTTAATTGCATTTTTTACAGTTTCTTCGTTGTAAACCATTTTGTTTCCTCTCCCTTCTATCTATAATAGATAGTCTTTGGGTAATTGTTTTGATAGAAAAAGTGTGCATATATAAAAGTTTTGCACAAATTTTCAAATCTATTATTATAATAAACATATAACGAATATATAATATAAGCAGGAGGGGGGACTTGAACCCCCGATGATCGGGTTGCAGCCGAATGCCTTAGCCGCTTGGCGACTCCTGCAATTTTATAGAAAAATAATTGATATTTAAATCTTTGGTTATTTAAAAGAATATTAAAATAATTTAATAAATAAAATATTAATTAATATCATCTTTAAATGCTTTTAAAGAATTATACATTTCTTGAATAGCAATTACATATTTACCATCAAGGACATTTCCTAATTTATCAATACTACTTTCAATTTCTTCTATCTTTTCCATTGCAAAAAGATCAGCAATTTGATTAATCACAATTTCTTCATTGACTTTTGTTTTTTTTGATTTCAATCTTTGCTCTAGAGATTCATTTTGATAAAAAATTCCTTCATCTATTTCTTCAAATAAATCATTTGATAAATCAGGAATAAAACCATGTACTTCTTTGTAAATTGACATATAATCATTAATAACTTGAATTACATGTTTATAATCATCTTTTTTAATACTATCAACTATTAATTCATCTAGTGCAAGTTTTGCTTTTGATTTTTCCAGTTTTGTACATGCTAAAGAAAATGCTAAATTATAATCTTTTTTTTTCATAGAATCTTGAAATAAGCTTAATGTTTCTTTTTCAACAATTTGATCTTCATAATTCAATATTTTCATAAAAAAAACAACATCTAAATATTTATGATTTTTTTTTAAATCAGATAACATTTCATGTTCATATTTTAAAGCTTGACTTTCAGTTAGTTGATATTTACTTCTTAAACCTTGAATATCATCAATTTCTTCACTTAAATATACATGATATAAGTATGCATCTGCTCTTATTCTTTCTAAATCATCTTCAATAAAAATATCTTTATTATCATTTTTATAAACATAATTAAACTTAGCAATTGGGTTTAATGAATTAAATAAAGTTTTGAATAAATCTTTTTTTTCCATTTTTATCTAATTAATACATTTAGTAGTAACAATCTTTTATTTATAAATATTTACCTATTTTTTCTTACATAAGAGAAATATTTATAATAAAAATCAAAATTTAAGAACTGATAAAGTATGAATATATTAGTTTTAAACGCAGGAAGTTCATCATTAAAATATCAATTAATTAATATGGAAAATGAAAGTATTCTTGCAAAAGGATCAGCAGAAAAGATAGGTAATAAAGATTCATTTATAACTCATAAATATGGTAATGAAAAAATTATGGATGAAAGCTTCTTTGAAAATCATGAAGTTGTCGTAGATAATGTTTTAAATTTTTTAACAACACACGTTATTAGTTCTATAGATGAAATAAAAGCAATAGGTCATAGAATTGTTCATGGAGGAGAATTATTCAAACATGCAGCAATAATTGATGATAGTGTAATAAAAGGAATTGAAGATTGTAGTGATTTAGCACCACTTCACAATCCTGCACATCTAAAAGGTATTTATGCATGTAAAAAATTAAATATTCCAATGGTAGCAGTATTTGATACAGCATTTCATCAAACTATGCCTGAAGAATGTTTTATTTATCCTATTCCATATGAATTTTATGAAAAATATAAAATTAGAAAATATGGATTTCACGGAACTAGTCATAAATATGTATCTCAAAGAGCATCAGAAATATTAGAAAAAAATTTAGACGATTTAAACATAATAACTTGTCATTTAGGAAATGGTGCTAGTCTTTGTGCTATTAAAAATGGAAAATCATACAATACAAGTATGGGATTTACTCCTTTAGCTGGTGTTATGATGGGAACAAGAAGTGGAGATATTGATCCAGCAATTATTTCATATTTGATGGAAAAAGAAAATTTAACTTCTAAACAAATTGATGATATCTTAAATAAAAAATCTGGTTTACTTGGAATTTCTGGAATTAGTAATGATTGTAGAGATATTGAAAATGAGGCATGGAACAATGGTAATAAAAGAGCACAACTTGCTTTAGATAAATTTGGTTTAAGAGTAAAGGAAACTTTAGGTTCTTATGCTGCTATTTTAAATGGAGTAGATGCAATTGTTTTTACTGCAGGTCTTGGTGAAATGTCTCCTGAAACTAGAGAATTTATTTGCAAAGATTTAGAACATTTTGGAATAAAATTAGATTATAACTTGAATAAATCAATTAGAGGCAAGGAAGCGATTATTTCTTCTAGTGATTCTAAGACAACAGTTTTAGTTGTTCCTACAAATGAAGAATTGATGATTGCAAGAGAAACTATGGAATTAGTTTCTCAATAATTTTTTTTTATTTTTCTGGAAATCTATATCTTATTTTTATAAAATCATAATCATCTCTTTCTATTAAATCTTCAAAAGATTCTTCTGTAAGCATAGATTCGATATTTTGATTTTTAAAAAATAAATTTTGTTGTATTGTTTCTTCGATTAATCTTGTTTCTATTTCTTGAGTTGACATTTCTCTTAATGAATATTCAAAGATTGTTGATAGAATTTTTTGTGTTTCTTGGTTTAATCCTAATCCTCGAAGTGTTTTATTTTTTCTGTAAAGTAGTTCAAGATCTTCAGGGCTACTTCTTATTTTTTCTGCTGTATGCATTCTTTGTCTATATTCTTCAATGTTATAATCTTCTTTTGCTGCGTTTTGAATATTTGAATACATTTCTGATAATAATTGATTAGTATATATTGGCTTGTCCATGTTTTTAGGGTAGGTTGTAAAGGATATATAAAGATTTCTGCACTAAGGGGTTACAATAGATTTTAAAATTTTTATTAATTTAGGATCGTTATAGGAATAGATGTCTGGGATATCAAGATTGATTATTTTTTTTTGGAGATATTCTGTTGGGAAATTTTCTGCGATAAATGTTCTTTGGGATTCTTCCATGGTAAAGATTATGTCTGCTTTTTCTAATTTTTCTTTTGTTAGGGGATTATTTTGGGAGTAGATTCCGCAGTA
>JAQUVJ010000020.1 GCA_028693395.1 Candidatus Nanoarchaeia archaeon
AATAATGTAGAATAAAAAAATAATAATGAAAAAATAAAATAAAATAAAAGAAAAGAAATAAAAAAAAACAAAAAAGAAATAAAGAAGAAAACTAATTTGCAAGATTAAAAATAGGATTTGGTAAAATTTCGACTTCATTATTTATACTAATATACTTTGCAATATCTCTATTTTTCACATTTTCTAAATATTCTTGAAATTCTTTTTTTAATTCTTTATATGTTACAGGTATTTTTTCAACAATACTTACACTTTCAACATTTTCTTCACTTACATCAAAACCTCTTTTGGAAATTTCTAAATATATTTGATATAAATAAGCTTTAAATGCCAGATCTGGATTATTGTTATTTCTAAAAATTAAAAAGAAATCATCATAATCAAAATCAAAAATTCCTCTATCCATCTTTTCTTTTATCGCATAAAACTCTATAAACAAAGAATGAATTTCCTCATCATCCAAATATTTTGGATGTATTTTCCAAATTTTTGTAGCCATGTACTAAATTAAATAAATTGATATAAAAAGTTTATTAATAATCATATGTAAGATTAAAAAAGTTATATTGAAAACATTAGATTGGAAAAAATAGATTAGAAAGATTAATTTAATATTATGTTAAAAAATAAATAATAAATTAACATGATAATAAGAATCATATAAAATAAAAAATTAAATATGAAAATGAAATATGAAAAATATAAAAATAAAATAAAAAATGAAAATAAAAATAAAATAAATCATGAAAAAGGAATAAGTTGTTTTATTAATTTTTTTGGAAATAAAAAACTATAAACTCTTAATAAAAATCCCAGAATCAAACTAATAAATTTTCTTTTTTGAAATTTTTCAGAAATCTTTAAAATCTCATCAATACTAGGATTTCTTTCTATTTTAAATGCAATTGCTCCTACTCTTTTTTTAAAATCATTATATCCGGAATTAGATTCACCAATTCCCATGTGAATATTTAATTTATTATTTATTGCATATTTTATTTTTTCATCATACATTCTATAATTTGCAAATTTTTTTAAATATTCATTTTTAATTCCGCCTATTGAAGTATACAAATTATCTTTATTTTCAAAACAAAAACTATATCCTATTATTTTTTTTCCTTGATTTTTTTGATTTTCTTGATTTTTTTGATTTTTTTGATCTTTTTTATCTTTTTTATCTTTTTTATCTTTTTTATCTTTTTTATCTTCTATATTGATTCTTTCTTTTTTATTTGAGTTACTTGATTTATCAAAAAGCAAAAATAATAATGAAGAATCTAATTTCATAAATCTATAAAAAAATTCTTTTTTTATAACAAATGATCTTAATCTTTTCATTTGTTCTTTGTAAATGATATAAATTTCATCAATTGTTTTTTTATCAAAATCTTTTATTATCTTAAATTCATAATCTTTTGTTTCTTTTCTTCTTGAATATTTTCTAAAACTCCTATCAAAATTATTATAAGCTTCTTCATAGTTTTCCTTTTTAAACCATATTAAATATTCTTGTAGAGAAATTTCTTTTAACTTATTTGTTTGATTTGTTTGATTTTTATTATCCAAATCTTTCAAATCATTAATTTCTTTTTTTATATTTAAAAACTTTACATTATTTTTTTTCATTAAATTAATTTCATTTTGAGAAAAAATAGAAATTGATGGATTAATTTTCAATTGATCAAATGTTTTTTTTGTTTTTAAATTCGATTTACAAAAATCACTGAATTCTTTTGATTGATAATAATTATTTTCAAATGATTTTTCTAATTTTTTAATGTAATCAATATTTTCATTATTCATTTTATTTTCATTCATATAATTTTGTATTTTTTTTCTTATATAAATTTATTTTAATTGTATTCTTTTTATAGTATTATAATTTTATAATTTTATAATTATAATAATTACAATAACAAATGTAATAGAAAAAATATAAAATAATATATACAGAAAATAAATAAATAAATAAATAAATAAATAAATAAGAAAAAAATTAATAAATAAATAAGAAAAAAATTAATAAATAAATAAGAAAAAAATTAATAAATAAATAAGAAAAAAATTAATAAATAAATAAGAAAAAAATTAATAAATAAAAAAAAAGTTAACAAAAAAAATAAATTAATAAATTAAAATTAATCTTCTTTCTTATCAACTATATATATAAAAGCGTATTTATCTTTAAAATTTATTCTCTGACAACTAACCATGGAATTTAAATTTAGTTCACTTCTTAGATTCTTTGGAATTAAAAAATATTTCGTTCCACAATTTTTTCCTCTCGTTGCTATTTGATTACAATCATCCATTTTCTTTTCAGAAAATAAATGAATGTTATCATAATAATTTCCTATAGCTAAACCTTCTTCTAAATCCAACTCAACTTCGTAAACTAAACCTTTATCAATTCGCTTAGATGATATTATTTTTCCCATCTTAAGTATTTTTATAAATAAAAAAGTTTATATACTTTTTGTATACATTATATGCACAATGTATATGAAATACTAAATAACATAAGTGAAGAATATGAAAAGAAAAATTATACAACACGGACCAAGTAGTTTAACCATCTCAATACCAGCACAATGGGTTAAAAAAAATAATTTAAAAAAAGGAGATGAAATAGAAGTCATAGAAAAAAACAAAGATTTAGTAATAAAATCTACTCAAAAAACCGAACATAAAACAGTAGAGATTTCCTTTGAAAAAACATCTACAAAAACTCAAGAAGAGATTTTATTATCTTTACACAAAAAAGGATATTCAAGCATAAAAATAAAAAATATTGATGATAAAATAATAAAACACATTTACTCTTTTTTAAATACAAATCAATTAAGTTTAGAAATAACCAAACAAGAAAAAAATTTTGTTAATATTGAAAATATTTCAAATCCAGATGATGAACAACTTGATAATTTAGAAAAAAGAACTTTTAGAATATTAATAGAATATTCCTATAAAATATTACAAATATTATCTTCAAAAGAAAGTATAACAGAAAATTGTTATTTACACGAATCATCAATAAAAAGAATTTCAAATTATTGTAAAAGAATCATAATAAAAGAAAACAATCCTACATCAATATTCAATTATTTAATAATTGATAATATTGAAGGAGTTACACGAAATTTCACAGAAATTTTAAAATGTATTGACAAAGAAAATTCAAAAATATTAAAAAACGAATTATTCATTAATACTTTTAATTCCATTTTTGAACTATTACAAGAAACATACAATTTATCAAACAAATTTTCAATTGGAAGATATTCTACATTAAATGAAGAATTAATAAGAATTGAAAAAGAGTTAAACAAATTAAAAGAAAATGATAAACACATTACTTCAATTTATTTGATAAATGTAAGTGATAATCTAAAAATGATATTAAATAGTATTTTAACTATGAATATTTAATTTTTTATACTATTTTAAAATTTTTACAATTTTTTGTTTTTTATTTTTCATTTTGTTTTTTTATGATTTCTTGTTTTTTATTTTTCATTTTGTTTTTTTATGATTTTTTGTTTTTTATATCAAATATATTGTAAAAATCTTCTTCAACAAAATGCATATTTTTACTTGGAATAACCATACAATAAAGTGGTTTATTATATTTTATTTTTTTTAATTCCAAAATAGTTCCAGAAATAATTTCTTCATCTGGTGCTCCAAGTCTTGAACAAACAAATATTTTTGTGTTATCATCAATTATTTTTTTCTTTTCTTCTTTTTCTAAAATCTCTAAGATTTCTATTGCCTCACTTGGAGTCATAAACCTATCAGGCATATATTTCTTTACTCCTGTTTTAATATAATCCATATAATCCTTATCATCAATTTGATTTATTTTTATATCCATCAAACAAAGAGTGTGCATATCATTTTTTAGATTTTTTTCAATTATATTATAAGCAACTTTTCCATAAACTCCATTGTTTGGATAAGATATAGAACAAGTAGCTCCAAATTTATATAATTCAAGACCTGTATTTGCGACTGCTGTAAAAACAGAAGCATTATGGATTATTGAAACTTTAATTCCTTTTTGCATTGCATCAATTCTAAAACTATTATGAGTTGTCGCTGCAATTGGATCTCCAATTACCAATAATGAAACATCGTTTTCTTTTGCATTATTTAATATTTCATCTGATTGTTCTAATAATTCTCGATCAGCAACAATTATTTTTTTATTTAACTTTAATTCTAATTCTGAAATATCTGTTCCTAATTTTGAAGTATAATAATCTATATAAACAAATTTTGATTTTTCAATTGCTTTTAATCCTTCTAATGTTAGATTTTCGTATGAATAAAGTCCAGTTCCAATTAAATATAACATAATTATAAGATATTTTTATTCTTTTTAAATTATACTATTAAAAATAAATATAAATTAATAAGAAAATAAAATAAAAAGATAAAATGAATAAACAAACAAATAAAATAAAAAGATGAAAAGATGAAATAAAAAGATGAAAGAAATAAATGAAAATAAAAATAAAATAATATAAAAATAGATAAATTTATATTCAATTTTTAAATAAAAGTTGTATGAATAAAATTAACGAATCAATAGATACAATATTAAATAAAATTCCTAATCAATCATTTAAAATAATTAAAACATTAAAAAGTGATTTTTTTAGTGGAAATTTCATAGTAGAAAACAAAAAATTATCAGGAAGAATTGAAGATATAAAAATAATTGAAACTTTTGATCCTTTACAAAAAGAAGAATTCAAAAATGAAGCAAAAATTCTTAGTATGATAAATCATGATAATATTCCTATAATTTATGATTTATTAGAATACAAAAACTACGTTTTATTTAGAACAAAACATATAGAAGGATATTCATTAAGAGAAATAATTGATTTTCTAAGAAAAAAAGACAAATATCTACAACAAAAAATAATTTTTAAAATAATTGAACCTATTTCTAAAGCACTATTTTATGTTCACAATAATCTAATCTATGATGGAGAAAAAACTCCAATTATTCATTGTGATATTAAACCTGAAAACATAATAATAGAAATTAAAAATAAAAAAAGAAAAGAATTCTTTGATGAAGAAGAATTAAACCTATTCAACACAAAAAACATAAAACCATACTTAATTGATTTTGGTATTGCAAAATTTAAAGAAAAAATAGATTTTCAAAAAGGAACGATTAATTACATGTCCATAGAACAATTAGACAAGAGAAATATAACATGGAAAACCGATGCTTATCAACTTTCATTATTAACTTATGAATTAAAAACGAATAAAAAACCATTTGAAGGTATTGAAAGAAATAGAATTATCATAAGTAAATTAAATGAAGATTTCGAAACATATTACAAAAAAGATGAAAAATTATTTGATTTAAATAGTTTAAAAAAAATTAATGTAAAAAAGAAAATACAAAAAGAAGATAAAAAAATAAATAAAACAAAAATAGAAAGAATAGAAAAGATAAAAAAAGAAAAAAGAAATAAAGAAAAAATTGAAAATAAAAAAAAAGAAAAAGAAAAGAAATCCATGAAAAAATTAAAAATAATTAATAAATATACAAGCATAAATTTTCAAAAAAATAGTATTATAAATTGTAAAAATAAAAAAATCAATAAGATAAATAATAATGGTAATAATAATAATAAAATAATTACTGAAAAAGAATTCTTAAAAAATATAGAAAAAATAAAAAGAAATGAAGAAATAAAATCTTTCTTTACAGAACATAAAAAATTCTTTTTTAAAATTATTGTTTTATTAATTATTTTATTATTATTAATTATTTCATACAAAATTTGTAATGAAAAGATATTTAGTACATATGCAATACTTACAAGAATTGAAAAAAAAGAAAACATAAATATCAATGAATTAGAAAAATATTTATCAATAATAATTCAAAGAAATTTAAGATTGAAATACATAGAACCATTAAAAGAAAATAAATTTAAAGATATCAAAACACATGAATTACTATACCCTAGCCATTTAAATTTAGATGGTGAATGGTCATTTGTTTCAACTGATAGTGCTAATATGGGAGGTCTTATAGCAATATTATCACTATATCAAAATAAAGATAAAATTGTAAATAAAGAATTGAAAAAATATACAGATATCGTATTAAAATTAAACGATTACAATCTTGGTTATATGAAATTTTTTTATAGTTTAAAAGAAATATATGAAAAAACTAATGAAGAAAAATACTTAAATAAAATATTAAATTTAAGTGAAGAAATTTTAAAAAATATAGAAGAACAAAAAGGACTTTCAAGAATCGAAGATTCATATTATTTAGAAATTTTCTTATGGATTTATGAAAAAACCAATAACGAAATCTTCTTAAATAATTCTATAAAGATAGCAAAAAATATTCTTGAAAATAATTTAGATGAAAATGGATTTTTATTTTTATATTCTCAAATTAATTTTACAACACCTTATGGACAAAAAATAGAAGATCTGAAAATGAATAGAGCTATAATTGATTTTGAAAATTATAAATTTTCTGAATTGATTATCATTCCATTAGAAAAAGAAAATTATTATAAAAATCTTACATCGATTACTTCAAGAGATTACATTCATTTAATGATAAACATAAGGAAAATATTTAATCTAACAAATGATAATTATTATTTTGAAAAATTAAAAATAATGGAAAATTACTATATAGATAATTCTTTTTTACATGATAAATTTTTATTAACAAAACAATCAATAGAAAAAAATCCTATAGATAATCTTGCATTAATTATGAGTATAAAATATTTTAAAAATTACAATGATGAAATTTATAAAGAAAAATTAAAATTATTACTTAATAAAGAGAATTTTAGAAATGAAAATGAAAACGGAATTATAAAAAATGTAGTGATGCTTAAAGGAAATTTGTTTAATCCTAATGATAATTTCTCAAATTCTCAAAGTACTATTATTGGTGATCTTGAATTTTTAAGCTTTTTTAATTAATTAATTAATTCTATTTTATTTTAGAATTTTTATAATAATATCAATCAATTTTGATTAAAAATTAAAAAATAAATATAAAATATAATATATGGGAAAAAAAATAAATTATAAAAAAATAATCTCAATAAAAGATAAATAACAAAAGAATTAAAAAAGAAATAAAAAAGAAATAAAAAAATTAACAACAAATTCCTCTTGTATCACATGTATAATACGTATAATAACACCAAGAACATGTATTATCACATTCCCTTGTACCATCTGATTTTTCTAAACAAGAATCTTCATCATCTAAACTTTCATTTTTAATTTCTGATAATACATATGTAGCAGAAGTTATTGTAACAAATGCTATAATAAATACTATTAATATTTTTTTATTCATAATAATCAAATTTAAATTCTTTAATATCTATAAAAAATAAATTCATTACTGGGATAATTTAATCTTGTTCTTAATCCTGTTTTTCTTTTTTAGGATAATTCTATGTTTTATTATATAAACTAATGAAGTAAAAAACCAAGAAATAAAAAAAATAAATATAAATTCAAGAAATAAAAAGATTTAGATTAAAATATAAAGAAACAAATAATAATAATAATAATAATAATAAATATTTTCATGTTCTTAATATTTATAAAAATAAAAAATTATTTTCTCTTAGAAACAATAATTGATTCAAAATATTTTGTATATCCAAAATTATCAAATATTGAAATATTTAATATTTCATGAAACTTTTTTATTATTTTTAATTGTCTTTTAATTATTAATGGATTACATGAAACATAAATAACATAATCAAAATTTTCTAAAATAATTTTTAATTGCCTATCATAAACTCCAATTCTTGGTGGATCTAAAATTGCAACTTTTTTATTTTTCGATAAGATTGGGATTGTTTTTTCTAAATCACAATTCAGAAATTCTAATCCTGTTTTGTTTATTTCATTTGATTTATCTAAATTTAATTTTGATTTCTTATTAGATTCTATTACAAAAATCTGTGAAAAAATTGATGATAATCCTATTGATAAATTTCCATTTCCTCCAAAAAAATCGTATAAATCTATTTTTTCATTTTCATTCGATAATTGATTTTTTAAATAATCATAGATAAAAGTAATCATTTTTTGATTTATATTTGAATTTGATTGAATAAAAGAATCTGAAAAATAAAATAATTCATATTCTTTATCAGTTTTTATTTTATAACTCATTTGTAAATCTGTGTCATCAATTATTAAATCTTTATAATTTAACAATTGTAATTTTTTTATTAATAATTTATCATATATATTGTAATTTTTTTTTAATTTTATAATTATTTTTGAATCATAATTTGAAATAAAAACTTCATTAAAACTAAACAAATCATTTAAATTGGATTCAAATTTAAAATTATTAAAAGCAATAATAAAATCATTGATTTTCTCATTTATTATTTTACATGGAAAAAAAAGATCTGGTTTTTCTCCGTTTAAATTAAAAATTATATTATTATTTTGTAAAGAAACATGAACTCTTATTTTTTCTTTATAATTATAACGATTATCTTTAAAATATTCTTTTTTTACATCACATGTTCTAAAAATATAATCAAATTGTTCTTTTTTTATGTCAAATTGTTGAATATAATCTAAATGAATATAAGGACATCCTCGACATTCTAGATGAAAAGGACAAATAGATTTACTATCTAAATTTAAGTAAAATTTTTCTCCTTTGTATTCTATTTTTCTTAAATCTTTTTTATCTAAAGATTCTATTGTTTCAATTTTAGGATTAAAATATAATATTTTTCTTTCGTTATCTAAAAAATAACCATTGTAATCAAACATATTTATTAGAAATGTCTTTGAGTATTAAAGTTTATTTAATATTTTAACTTTATTTAATAATTTTTTCTTTTTTTATTCCTAAGTTTAATAAAATATTTTCAATTTCTTTACTAAAAATATATGGACCACAAATATAATAATATTCATAATTTAAATTTTCTTTTAACAATTCTCCATCTATTCTCTTTTCTTTACTTGTTATTATTTCTTTATAGTTTTCTTTGAATTGTTCTTTTAAATAATCTCTTTTTATTATTTCTTCTTCAAATTTTGAAGAATATATTAATTTTGATTTTCCTAATATTTTGTTTTCTTTTTCTATTTTTTTTATAATTGATAAAAATGGAGTAATACCCGTTCCTCCAACTATAAATAATCCTTCACCTTTATAACTTATTGTTCCAAATGGTTGAGATATTTCTAATTCATCATTTACTTTTATTTTTCTTAATTTTTTTGTAAAACCGTTGTGTTCATCATATATTTTTATAATGAATTCAAAGAAATCATCTTCTGGAATTGATGTTAAAGTAAATGGTTTTTTTTGGTTGTTATATGTAATAAAAACTGCTTGCCCTGAAGAAAATAAAAAACTTTTTTCTTTAGTTGTTTTTATTTGAAATATATTTTTTGCTATTTCATTTAATTCTGTTATTTTTACTTTTGTAATATTTTACACCTTTTTTATGTTTTTATTATATTTTTATATGTTTTTATTATGTTTTTATATGTTTTTATTATGTTTTTATTATTTTTCATTATTTTTTTGAAAAAATATAAAGAGATTTATTAATTCATTAATATCGATTATTATTAATTATTTTAAATAATCTTTTAAATATTTTGCAGTCCAACTATTCTCATTTTTTATTATTTCTTCTGGAGTTCCTTTTGCTATTATTTTTCCTCCTCCTTGTCCTCCTTCTGGACCTAAATCTATTATGTAATCTGCATTCTTAATCATATCTAAATTGTGCTCTATTATTATCATTGAAGAACCAATATCAACTAATTTATTTAATACTTTTAATAATTGATTAATATCTTCAAAGTGAAGACCTGTTGTTGGTTCATCTAAAATATATAATGTTTTTTTTGTTGATTTTTTTGAAAGCTCTCTTGTTAATTTTATTCTTTGAGATTCTCCTCCTGATAATGTTGTTGAACTTTGTCCTAATTTAATATAACCAAGTCCTACATCTTTTAATAATTTTAATTTGTTATATATTGAAGGTATATTACTAAAAATCTCAACTGCTTCATCAACTGTTGAATCTAAAACATCTGCTATGCTTTTACCTTTGTATTTAACTTCTAATGTTTCTCTATTATATCTTTTACCATGACATTCATCACATTCTACATATACATCTGGTAAAAAATTCATCTCAATTTTTATTTGTCCATCTCCCTTACACTTTTCACATCTTCCTCCTTTTACATTGAAGGAAAACCTTCCTGGACTATATCCTCTAAATTTTGATTCTGTTGTTTTTGAAAATAAAACTCTCATTTCATCAAATAATTTTGTGTATGTCGCTGGATTACTTCTTGGAGTTTTTCCAATTGGACTTTGATCAATAATTATTACTTTTTCAATATCATCAATATTTTCAATGGAATCATGATTTCCAACATTTAATCTTGAATCATATAATTTTTTCATTAAACCTTTATATAAAATATCATGTATTAAAGTTGATTTTCCTGAACCTGAAACACCTGTAACAAATGTCATTACATTTTTTGGGATTTCTACATCAATATTTTTTAAATTATTTTGTCTTGCACCTTTTATTTTAATAAAACCTGTTGGTTCTCTTCTTTTTTTTCTATATTCAATTTTTTTTTCTTTACTTAAATATTGACCAGTTATTGATTCTTTGTTATCTTTTATTTCTTGTGGAGTTCCTATCGCAACAACTTTTCCACCATGAACTCCTGCTCTTGGACCAATATCAATTACATAATCTGCTTTTTCAATAGTTTCTTCATCATGTTCTACTACAATTAATGTGTTTCCCAAATCTCTTAAATCATGCAATGTATCAATTAATTTTGAATTATCTCTTTGATGAAGTCCAATACTTGGTTCATCTAATACATATAAAACTCCTGTTAGTTTTGAACCTAATTGTGTTGCTAGTCTAATTCTTTGAGATTCTCCTCCTGATAAGGTTCCTGCACTTCTTGATAATGTTAAATATCCTAAACCTACATTTTTTAAAAATTCTAATCTTGATTTAGTTTCTCTTAAAATTGGATATGAAATTTCTTTTTCGCTCTCTTTTAATTCAAAATTATCAAAAAAATTTATTAAATCATCAACTGACAAATCAGTTAATTCAATTATATTTTTATCATTAATAAAAACATTTAAACTTCTTTCATTTAATCTTCTTCCACCACATTTATTACATGGTTGTTCTCTCATGAATTTAGCGATTTCTTTTCTTCTATAATCTGATTCTGTTTGATGAAATAATCTCATGGTTTGTGGAATCACTCCTTCCCATCCATTTTCAAAGTGCATACTTGCACCACTATTCCAATAACCTTCAATTGGTTTTTCAGAACCATATAATAATATATTTAATTGTTCTTGTGTCATATTTTTTATAGGAGTAAAAACATCAAATCCAAAATTTTTTCCTACTGCATTTAATTGTTGGATTCTCCAAGTATTATCCATTCTTCCATAAACTTGAACTGCTCCATCGATTAATGCTTTACTTTTATCTGGAATTACTAAATCTGGATCAATTTCTAATTTAAATCCTAAACCATGACAATCTTCACAAGCTCCTTGAGGTGTGTTAAATGAAAACATTCTTGGTTGTAATTCTTCATAAATATATCCACATTTTGGACAACTCATTTTTTCAGAAAACATTTCATTTTCTTTGGATTGTGTTTCAATTATTTCCACTAAACCTTCAGATTTATTAAAAGATGTTTCTATTGCTTCTTGGATTCTATCACTTTCTGTTTCTTCAACAAAAATTGTATCAATTAAAAGATTTATATTATGTTTTTTATATCTATCAAGTTCAAATTTTTCATCAGTGTTTAATCTTTTTCCATCAATTACAACTTGCATGTATCCGTCTTTATAAAGATCAGTAACTAATGTTTCATAAGTTCCTTTTTTATCTCTTATAATTGGAGAAAAAATTTCAATTTCTTTTCCCCAGTATTTTTTAATAATATCTTTAGTTACTTTTGTTGGTGAACTTTTTTCTATTGGTATATGATGAATTGGACATTTTGGTGTTCCAAGTCTTGCAAATAATAATCTTAAATAATCATAAATTTCTGTTACAGTTCCGACTGTTGATCTTGGATTTTTTGATGTGCTTTTTTGTTCTATTGATATTGCAGGAGATAATCCTTCGATTGAATCAACATCTGGTTTTTCCATTAATCCTAAAAATTGTCTTGCATATGCCGACAAACTTTCTACATATCTTCTTTGTCCTTCTGCATAAATTGTATCAAAAGCTAAAGTAGATTTTCCAGAACCTGAAAGTCCTGTAATTACTACAAATTTATTTTTAGGTATTTCTACATCAATATTTTTTAAATTATGATGTCTTGCACCTTTTATTATAATTTTATCATTCATGGAATTTAAGAAAATTTTTCCAATATAAAAATGATATGTATTTGTGTCCTTTGGTTAATGCTATAAAATATAAAAATAGGAAAATAAAAAATAGGAAATTAAATGAAAAAAGACAATAAAAATTAAAATAAAAGTAAAAAAATAAAAGTAAAAGTAAAAAAATAAAAGTAAAAGTAAAAAAATAAAAGTAAAAGTAAAAAAATAAAAGTAAAAGTAAAAAAATAAAAGTAAAAGTAAAAAAATAAAAGTAAAAGTAAAAAAATAAAAGTAAAATGAAAAGAAATGAAATTAAAGAAAAATGGAAAAAATCAATTATCTAAAATCTTTTTTAATTCATCAATCATAAATTGAGTTCTTATCGTTCTTCCTTTGTCATTTAAATGATAATCTGTATTATAAAATAAATTAATATCATAATAACAAAAATCATAAGGAGTTCCTATTACATCTAAATCATATTTTTTATAATATTCTTCAACTGCTTTAAAAGAACTAACGTATGGTTCATAATAATAAAAATCATAACACAAAATTGAAGGATATGTTGCAATTAATGTTACATTATTATCTTTTGTCCATTTTATAAAATCTGTAACCTCTTTATTTTCATATGGTCGGAAAATATTATTAGAAAAAAGAATTGGAAAATTATCAGGAAATCCTATAACAATTGGTGTAAAATCTTGAGTATAATTATTTGCAATAAAATCTCCATATTGATTCATAAATTGTAAATGATATCCTACGTTTGGAATTTGTCCATAATATTTCATGTTAAATAATAAATCTTTTAATCCAATCAACCTTCCATTTATTTTATAAATTAAGGATTGATTTTTATAATAATTTTCATCTCTTCTTATAATATATTGATATTTTAAACTTTGTGTCATAAAAGCTACTTTTTCTTGGGTACCAAAATAATATGTATATTCTAATGGCATTATTACTATATCTTGTGATTTTAATACTCTTTTTGCTCTTTCAAAGATATAATCTCTAAGTGTTGCACTTGTTGCAAAATTTACAGTTTTTATACCTGTTTGGTTTTGTATCATCTCAGAATTAATACCATATAAAGAGTTTGATCCTGATAATATCATAATTTTATTTTCTGTTATATTTTGTGCTATCAATGTTTTTTCTTCTAAATAATCAGCAATCCATGATGTAATATAGATAGGACTTGTGTATTTACTAATAAAAAAATAGTATAATGATATTAAAAAAAGCAATATTAATAATATTTTTAATAAAAAAAGAATAATTTGTTTTTTTTCATTTATTGATTTATTATTTTCTATTTTATTATTATTTTTTATTATTTTTTTGTTGTTTTTATTTTTATTTTTTATTTTATTTTTTATTTTATTACTACTATTAATTTTGTTATTATTATTTTTATTAATATTATTACTATTTTTATTAACAATATTTTTATTAATATTTTTATTGATATTATTTTTTATTATTGTATTTTTTAAAATCTTAACCGCCTTTTATTTAAAATTGAAAGTAAATGAATTCTGATGTTACAAAATTTCCTATTAATAAAATTACGAAAATAATTATTGCTAAATATATTTCTACATTCTTTATTTTCTCTTTTTTGATTATTTCTTTTTCGAATAAATATTCTATGAAAGAATAAATAACTATTATGAATATTCCTAAATAAAAATAATAACTTTCTAATAATTTTATTTCTGATAAGAAATTATTTATATTAAATGTTATAAATATTCTTTTTATGACAATTGTTGCATCGTTTAATGAATTTGATCTAAAAAAGATCCATGCAAATAATGTTAATATATATGTTTTTAATATCAATATTATATTTTTTAATTCTGTATTGATTTTTTTTTGATTGTTTAATTGATTATTTTGATTGATTTTTGATCGATTTTCTAATTGATTAATTATTTTATGTTTTTTAATCTTATTTTTTATTATTATATTATTTATGTTTTTTTTATTTATATTTTCATTGTTTTCATTATTGTTATTATTATTTTCATTATTTATACTATTATTATCATTATTATCATTATTTATATTATTATTATATTTATCTTTCTTATAAAATTTTATATCGTAAATTTTTTCTATTATCAAATAAATTCCATTTAGTGCTCCCCATATTATAAAAGTATAATTTGCACCATGCCAAATTCCACTAATTAAAAAAACTAAAAATAAATTAAATAAATTTCTTTTAATTGTAACTTTATTTCCTCCTAAAGGTATATATAAGTAATCTCTAAACCATGTTGAAAGTGAAATGTGCCATCTTTTCCAAAATTCTCCTATTGATTTTGCAAAATACGGTCTTTTAAAATTTATCATTAAATCATATCCCATGATCTTTGAAATTCCTCTTGCAATATCACTATATCCTGAAAAATCTCCATAAATTTGAAATGAAAAAAATATTGTTGCAATTATCAACATTATTGATGAATAACCTGTTGGATTTGAATATATTTGATTAACAATTATTGCTAAATTATCTGCAATTACTATTTTTTTAAAATATCCTATAATCATTAAAGAAATCCCTTCTTTTACATTTTCGTATTTTAATCTTTTATTTTCTTCTGATTCTTTTGAAAATTGAGGAAGTAAATTAGTCGCTCTTTCAATTGGTCCTGCAACAAGTTGAGGAAAAAATGAAACATAAACTGCAAATCTTCCTAAATGTTTTTCTGGATTTAATTTTTTTCTATAAACATCAATTGTATAACTCATTGTTTGAAAAGTGTAAAAAGATATTCCTACAGGTAATAATACTTTTAATGAAATAGGAATATAACTAATATTAAATAATGTAAAAATAGAACCAATGCTTGATATAAAAAAATTAAAATATTTAAAAATAAATAAGATTCCTAGATTTGAAATTAAACTTATTATTAAAAAGATTTTTCTTTTTTTAAGATTTGAGCTTTGATATATTTTCAAACCCATAAAATAATCTATTAATGTTGAGATTATTATAAGAATTATATATTCTATTTTCCAAGACATATAGAAGATATAACTTGAAATTAAAAGTAAAATCCATCTATATTTTGGTTTTATTAAGTAATAAATTATTACAACTATAATAAAAAAAAGTAAAAAAACAATTGAATTAAACATCATTTTATATTTAGATTATTAAAGATTTTATAAATATTGAGTATTTATTAGTTTGTTAAATGTTATTACATTAATATTATTATTAAAAAAAATGAAAAAATAAAAAATAAAAAATAAAAAACAAAAAACAAATAAGAAAAAAATATCAAAAAAAACTATCTAATTTTCTTTCATAGGATAAAAAAGAATAAAAATCTCTATCATCTTTATTTTTTAATGTCCAATCTTTTTCATTGTATTCTGGGAAAAAACAATCTCCTTGATAATCTCTATGAATTCTTGTAATCTCCATTTTATTTGCATAAGGTAAAAATTGTTTATAAATTTGCTCTCCACCAATTATAAACATATTTTCTACATTTTCAGAATATTCTAAAACATCGTCAATTGATTTCATTACTTTTACTCCATCAGGAAATGTATTATTGCTTTTTGTTAATACTATATTTTCTCTATTTACTAAAGGTCTTTTAGTCATTTCATAAATCGATTCAAAAGTTCTTCTTCCCATGACTACACTATTTCCTATAGTTAAAGATTTAAATCTTTTAAAATCTTCAGAAATTTTTGGCCAAGGTAATTGGTTATTTATTCCAATAATTCCGTTTTGTGAAATTGCTGCTATTAATATTATATTTCCCATTTTTATTACCTTAAATATTTAACCTGTAGACATTTGTCTTATAATTTTTGGATAATGATTATCTTTATACCCCTTTACTTTGAAATTTTCAAATTTTAAAGTATCTAACAATTCTTTTGCTGATAAATTTTCATCAATAATTACTTCTAATTGAGGTGTTGGATATTTATTAGGATCTCTAGACATTTGTTCTAAAACTGCTGTTACATGATCATATTCTTCTTTATATTCTTCTTTGGGTTTTGTTGAATTATTGTCAATCCATTCTTTTATCGTTAAAAAATCTTCTCTATTTTTTACAGTTTTTATTTTTTCTCTTAAAATATCAAAATTTTGTTGATACCATTTTGCTTTTTCTTCAACTCCACAATAGATATGTGCATCAGCAATCTGATGTGTAAAAATACCTGGTTTTAAACCTGCATATTTTGCTCCAAGAAGTCCCATTAATCCATATTCTCCTATATTAAAAGGAACACCTAAAAATGAATCTGCAGATCTTTGATACATTATTATATCAAGTCTATCTCCCATTACCATGAATTGAAAAGTTTTATGACATGGTGGCAAAGCCATTTCGCTTAATTCATCAGGTCTCCAAGCTTCAACAATAATTCTTCTACTATCGCTATGATTTTTTATTTCTTCAAATGCATTTGCTAATTGATCGATATTTACTCCTGAATTAGATTTCCAATCTCTCCATTGAGCTCCATATGGTCTTCCCATAATTCCATTTTTCTTTCTAAATTCTGGATCATTTTTTAATTTTTCTTCAAATAAAATAAAATTTTTATTGAATTCATCAATACTATCATATTTTATTCCTTTTTTCTTTAAATAAAAATTAAAAACATCTTTATTCCAAAAATTACACTTGTTATCTATAAAATAATCAACATGAAGATTTCCATCATTTTGAGGTCCGTGCATAAAATGAACCATTTCATGAATAAATCCTCTATAAAAAACATCTTTTGTATTGATAAGAGGAAAACCTTGAGATAAATCAAATTTCATGCTCAATCCTGAGTTTGCGATTGTTCCTCCTGCTCTACTATTTTTGAATAATGAATTTTCATCTGACAATATCTTATATAAATAAGAATTATATTCTTCGTTTACGTTATTCATTTGCAACACACAAGTAGTTATAATAAGTTTATATAAGAATTTCTATATTTGAATTTAGATTTCATAAAAAAAGTAATAAAAAATAAAATAAATATTAAATCATCAATTATAAATTACGAACATCCAAATCTAGGTTTATAACTCACAGGAAAATATGCACTAATAAAACCAGATGGTTCAGATGAAATATTACTTACACACCAACTACTTATGTCTCTATAAAAACTATTTGCATTATAAAACATATAATTCATATTAGTTACATTTCGAACATCCCAATTATTCAAAGGTTGATTAAAAGAAGATGCATATGCAAACATAAACAACATGCTGGTTACGTTATGAACCTCCCAACTATTCAGAGGTTGATTAAAAAGAGGTGCATTATAAAACATATAAACCATACTTAATACATTACTAACATTCCAATTATTTAATGGTTGATTAAAAGAAGAAGCACCAGAAAACATTTGATACATATTTGTTACTTTACCTACATTCCAATTATTTAATGGTTGATTAAAAGAAGAAGCACCAGAAAACATATTGCTCATACTAGTTACATTACCTACATCCCAGTCTCCTATATACGAATTAAAATTTATTGCATTATTAAACATATCATTCATACTAACAACATTACTAACATTCCATTCATTAATTCTAGGAACTATACTTACTCCAGAACTTTCAAAAGTTGATGGCATGTAATCTACATCACTTACATCTAAAAGGTCTAAAGCTGTGATTTTTAAATTTTCTGTTCCATAAAAACTATATCCTGAACTTCCTAATTTTATATTTCCCCATTGCTTTATTTCTTTTAATTTTAAATTATCTGAACTATATTTTTCATCCTCATAACCATGATATTTTAAAAAATAAAATCCATTAAAAGTTCCATTAATTTTTATTTCATACTCACCAGGAATTTCATAAGTATGAATTTTCTCTGGTTGATTCCGATTTGTTATGTAATCTATTAATCCATCTCCCCAATCAACAGTAAAAGAATATGAACCATAATTTGGATTTAAAGGTAAATATATTTGATTGGATCCACTAGAATATGTACTAGTATTTCTTGTATCCCAAACTGAAACAAAATAATCTTCTGGATAACTATTATCCTCTTGGATTTCTGTTGGACAATCACTTAATAACCCTGAATCATTTATATCCCATCCAAAATAATATTTTATTAGTTTTCTTGGATATTCTGAATTACAATAATATATTTCATCTTCAAGTCTAAATTTAGCATAAAATTTTAAATTCAAATTTGTCCAATTTCCTAAAATAGCATCATAATAATTGCTCATTTGAATTAAATTTCCATTGGAACTAAATAAATTATCAGCATACATTAAATTTGAAATATTCCAATTAGCTAAATTCATTAAATCAAAATTATCTGCTAAATAAAACATATTACTTGCATCAACAAGACTATCAACTTTCCAATTTGATAAATTAGAATCAAATCCTTTTACATTATAAAACATTTTACTCATATTTCTAATATTAAAAATATCCCAAGCACTAAAATCTACACCAAAGACGTTTGCTGAATTAAACATATTGTTCATATCATAACATTCTGAAGTGTTCCATTTTTCAATTCCCAAAGGAATACTTGAATTTTCAAATGCACTAGAAAAATATACAACATTTTCTGTATTCCAATTTGATAAATTTAATTTTTCAACATTACTATCCTTAAACATTTCTTGCATTTCAACTACTTTTGAAACATCAATGTTAAAATTAAACATTGATACATTTCCATTATAATTTATATTTCTAAATGCATTATTCATATTTGTAAGTCCTCTAGTAGATAAAATATCACTAGCACCATTTATATTTAAATTCTCAGCTCCCCAGAAATAACCTCCTGTATTTCCAAGTTTTAATCCTCCCCATTGTATTACATTCATTAATTTCAATCTATCTCCTTCACCATTAAATGCAAATCCTTGAATATAATTTGAAATATTTATTAAATATTCTCCTGGAACCAAATAAGTATGAGTAACTTCTGATTGATTCCATAATGTAATGTTTTGAACATTTCCATCTCCCCAATCAATTGTAAAATTATATTTTCCTCCACCATTTAATGGTAATCTTATTTGATTTGATAAACTTGAATTTTCAGATATTTTTGTAGTATCCCACAAAGAAACAAAAGAAGGACCTTCATAAAATAAATGTGTTGGACATCCATAATAAAGTCCTTGACTTTCTATAGTCCAATTATAATTTTCTATTATTTTATCAAAGGCACTTTCTGAATTACAATAATACATCCCACTTCCACTAAAACCAAGCATAATATCTCTTTGAAGTTCTAAAGTTGACCAATGATTTAAGAATCTATCAAATATTGAAGTAATACTATCACTATCCATATATTGTCCAAAAAAAACATCAAGGTATTTTACATTAGAAATATTCCAATTAAAAATATTCAAATCAAAATTATAAGCATAATCAAACATATGTGACATATCTTCAACATTTGAAACATCCCAATTTGATACATCACCATCAAATCCAACATTAGAAAACATATTACTCATGTTTTTTACATTTGAAACATCCCAATTTGATATATTACATTGGCTTGTGGGAGAATAAAAAGTACAATAAGAATGAGCATAATTAAACATATATGACATATCTTCAACATTTGAAACATCCCAATTATCAATATTATCTATATTGTTGTAATAATTAGAACCAAAATCACTATTTGCAAATAAATAACTCATATCTAGAACATTTGAAACATCCCATTTTGAAAAATTATATGAAAAAGAACGGGTATTACTAAACATATTTTTCATATATCTTAAATTTGAAGTATTCCAATCTCCAAAAATATGTTGAGCACTATTGGAAACACTAAACATTCCTGTCATATCTACAACATTTGAAACATCCCATCTTGAAAAATTAATAGATTTTCCATTTATACGTGAAAACATATAACTCATATTTTTCACATTTGAAACGTTCCATTTCTCGATAAAATCATTAATTGAACTAAACCAATTACCAGATGTTCCATTAAATGTTGCATACATATTTTCAACACTTGAAACATCCCAATTACTTATTCCAAAAGGAATATTGACATATACAGAATTTTCTGTTGAAAAGGCATTGTTTAAATAAATAACCTTTGAAGTATTCCAATTCGTTAAATTAAGATAATGATAATATCCACCACTAAAAATATAACTCATATCTACTACATTAGAAACGTCAATATCAAAATTTTTTATTGATGTTGAACTCTGTATTCCTCTAAAAGCACTACTCATATTTGTGATTGCTGTTGTGTTTAATATATCATTTGCATCAACAAATACAAGATTTTTAGCTCCCCAAAAATAACCTCCAGTGTTTCCAAGTCTTAAACCTCCCCATTGTGTTATGTTTTTTATTTTAAATTTATCTCCTTCATTCTTAAAAGCAAAACCCTTAATAGTTCCTGATATATTTAATATATATTCGCCCGAAGATGAATATGAATGAGTAACTTCTGATTGATTATAAAATGTAATATTTTCAATAGTTCCATCTCCCCAATCAATTGTAAAATTGTAATAACCTGTATATAATAATGGTAATTTGATTTGATTTGATTCACTTGAACCTTCAGAAGTTAATGTTGTATCCCATAAAGATATAAATGATGGACCTTCAAATCTAGATTCTGGTTCTTCCATAGGTTCTTCTGGTATTGATGAATTTTCTGATGGATTTGATTCATTATTGTCTCCAGATGTAAATGCATTTACTATATTATAATCACATAACGAAAAATCTGATAATTCCAAACTTGCTCCCGAACAAAAATAATCCTCTCCATTGTTATCAATGTAAGGAACCAATTCAACATATTCTATTAAACCATTATTATTTATTAAATCATTTGAAAAGTTTCCAAGATTTATTTGAAAATTCAAATTTGATATTTCTCTACTATAATCTTTTGTTTCACTTATTGAATTAGAAATAACATTTACTCTGATTCCTTTAAGATCCTTTTCTCCTTTTGATAATCTAGCACTAATTGTTACACTTCCAGTACTATTATCATAACAATAATCTTTTAAATTAGAAACTTTCATTAATTTTAAATTAACATTTGTTGCACATGTTAACCTAACATCAGATGTACTTGTTGCCTTTTCTTGTTCTGATTTTATATAACCAGTACCCCAATTCATAACAACTGCTCCTATTGCAACAACAAAAGCTATTAGTAAGACTGTTGCAATTAATGGTGAAACTCCTTTTTTGAACATATATGTGTTATGAATATTTATTATTTAAATTTAACTATTATTGCCACAGACCATTAAAATAATATAT
>JAQUVJ010000021.1 GCA_028693395.1 Candidatus Nanoarchaeia archaeon
CCTAAAAAACCAAACTTTTATAAAATAATTAGTATTACATATATACATGAGATCTATAAAAGATATTTTAATAACTCAAAAAAGAGAATTAGAATTAATAAAACAACAAAAATATATAAAAAGAAACATAGAAATAAAAAATCTAGACACTAATATAATAAAAGTAATAATAGGACCAAGAAGAGTCGGAAAAAGTTTCTTAGTTTTACACAAATTAGAAAATTTCGCATATGTAAACTTTGACGATGAAGATTTAATAAAAACACAAAATTATGACGAAATAATTGACAATCTAAAAGAAATATATCCTAATTTTAAATATCTATTCTTAGACGAAATACAAAATCTAAAAAATTGGGAACTATTTGTAAATAGACTTCAAAGACAATCTTATAATTTAATAATATCAGGAAGTAATTCAAATCTATTAAGTCAAGAATTATCAACACATTTAACAGGTAGACACTTATTAACATTAGTATTCCCATTTTCATTCAAAGAATACACATCATATTATGATAATCAAACTCAATCAGAATTAAAATCAAAATTAAACACATATTTAGAAAATGGAGGATATCCTGAAACCATAGTAAAAAATATACCATATAAAGATTATTTAAGTATGTTATATGATTCAATATTATTTAAAGATATAATAAAACGATATGAAATAAAAAATCCAAACATATTAGAAGAATTATCAAGATTTTTAATAAATAATATAACCAATTTTTTTTCCTATAATAAAATAAAAAACACATTGAATTTTGATAGTGTAAACACCGTTAAAGATTATATAAAATATTTACAAGATTCATTTTTATTTTTTGAATTAAAGCGATTTTCATTTAAAATAAAAGAACAAGACAATTCAAATAGAAAAATATATCTTATTGATAATGGTTTTTTTAATTCCAAAGGATTTTCATTTTCAAAAAATATAGGAAAATTATTTGAAAACTTAGTTGCAATAAAATTAAAATATAAAGAATTACAAAAACAAATAGAATTTTATTATTATAAAGACAAAAACGATTATGAAATAGATTTTTTAATAAGAGAGAATTCAAAAATACAATCATTAATACAAGTAAGTTATGATATAAGTAATTTAAAAACAAAAGAAAGAGAAATGAGAAGTTTAATATCAGCATCAAAAGAATTAAATTGTGATGATTTAATAATAATAACAAATGATTATGAAGCAATAGAAGAATTTAGTTGGTATTCAATAACAAAAAAAATAAAATTCATTCCTTTATTTAAATATTTATTGGATGATTAAAAAACTCTAACTTTTACTAAGATTTATAAATAAATAAACTAAACAAAACATATGAAAAAATTCGGTCACAAATCAATACTAATTTTCATACTAACATTTTTAGCAGGACTTTTTGGTTATTTAACTAGAATGATTTATGCAAGAAATCTAAGTATTGAACAATATGGTTTATTCTATGCAGTTTTTTCTCTTGTTTTCTTCTTTGGACCATTTAGAGATTTAGGACTTAGTGAAGCAACCTTATATCACCTAAATAAAAAAGATAACGAAAAAAAAACTAAATCAATTTTGATTTATGAACTAATTCCTCAATTAATCTTTGGGTTAATCTTTTTTATAATCTTTTTTTCATTAAGAAATTACATTGCAACTTCCTATTTTAAAGATCCATTAGCACTTCAAATAATGAATTTCTTATTACCATTATTCATTATAGAAACAATTGCTCTAACTTTATCATCATTTCTTAATTCAAAACAACAATTTGTATTATTTAATTTTCAAACTTTTCTTTCAGGATTTTTAAGATTTTCTTTAGCATTCTTAGGATTTAGAATCTTTAAAGATATATCAAATGTTCCAGCTATAACATATTTTATTTCACAAGTAATTTTAATAATATTTTTAGCATCATATTTTATTTATAAATATAATTATGTACTAAAACAAAAATTTCATTATGAAGAAAAACTATTTAAATCAATGTTTTCATATGCTTTACCTGTAATGTTTTCAACAGCAAGCACTGTTATATTAACATATTCAGATACTATTTTATTAACATTTTTTAAAGGTGCAAATTCAGTAGCACAATATAATGTAGCATATCCTTCATTAAATATAATTTTAATCTTTGCAAGTGCATTTATTGGAATGATTTTTCCTATTATTTCAAAATTGTATCATAATAGAAATCATAATAAAATAACAGAATTAATCAATACTCTTTATAATAATTTTTTAATTTTTACATTACCTTTGGGATTAATATTTTTCTCATATCCAAAATTAATTGTAAATCTTTTATTTGGAGAACAATATCTACCTGCTGCAATTGCACTTCAAATCTTTGCTTTATCATTTATATTTATAGTATTAAGAGATATAAATTTTGGAGTAATTGCAGGAATAGGAAAAGTGAGGCAAAGATCAAAAATAATGTATATAGGAGCATTCTCAAATATTATACTAGATTTAATATTAATTCCATTTTTTGATATAGCAGGAGCAGCAATTGCAACATCAATGGGATTTTTATTAATGGCAATTTTAACTGCAAGATTGATTAAAAAAGAATATGAAATAAATATACAAAAATCAAGAATTATTAAAATAATTTTATCAAATTTATTCTTTTTTATAAGTATTATAATGTTAAAAAAATTATTAGTTTTCAATTGGATAATAGAAGCAATCTTAGTATTATTAATTTCAGCAATTATTTATTTAATTTCACTATTTATTTTCAAAGTTTTAACAATAGAATATTTAAAAGATCTTTGGAAGAAATATTTTTAGAATGAAATTATAAATAAATGATATATTCTTTATATTTTTTTTTGATTAAAGGTTATTATTGAAAATTAATATTTAGAATATTTAAATAAATTTATACTGAATAAATTAACATAATTTAAATATAAATTTTTAATTGTTTTTTTTATTTTTAAAACAACAAGAATAAAAACATAGAAATCTTTTTAAAAGAAATAAAATAACAAGAACAAAGAAAACAAATGAAACCAAAAGAAACAAAAAATTTTAAAACAATTCCAGGAAAAATAATTTTTCTAATAATTACAAACTTAATTCTCTTTTTTAATAATATAATTCAATTTTTCAAAAAATCAATAAATGAAAAGACATCACAAAACAAAAGATTATATAGATTAATTTTAATGATAATCTCAATAATAATACTTTTCTTACTCAAAATAAAACATTTTAAAATTGCCATGATTAATATAATCTTTGAAATAACATTTTTCTTAATCTTATATTTATTAACATTGCCTTATAAAAATGACAAATTATTCATATATACAATAAAAAATTATATATTTAATATTTTGTTTTATTTTTCTTTTTTTTTATTCATTTTTAGTTCTGTTTTTATACTTGACTTAATAACTATGAAATATTCCTTTTATGATTTTAATCCACAAATAATTCCATTTGTTTTAAAAGAAATTATAAAATTATCACATATTTTTTTATTTATTTTAGCAATAATAATTTTAAATTTGATTTGTGTTTTTATTACAAATAGATTAAAAAATCAAAACAAAAATCAAAACAAAAATCAAAACCATAATCAAATAAAAAATAAAAATAAAAATTATAATAAAACAAAAAATCAATTAAAAAATCAAATAACATTTTTAAAAATATTTTTCATTACAATTGTTTTTATAATAATTTCAATTATAAATTATTCAATAAATTATCAAAACATAGCAAATGTTTATGTAAATAGTATTAATGAAACAATCAATCTTTTCTTTAGAGAAAAAATACAATTAGAAGAAAATTTTGAAATTGAAGAATTATCAATAAAAAATTTTAATTATTCTATATCTCCTCAAAAGAAAATATTAATGTTTGTAATGGAGCAAACATCTTTAACAGATTTTAATAGAGAATTAAAAAATCCAATATTTTTTGAAAGAACAAAAAACATTAGTCATTTCTATTCAAATTATTATACACAAAACCAAGATAGTAGACTTTCCATTTGGGCAATGATGTATGGATTATTTGTTCCATTTGAATCTTATATTGATAATTGGAATGAGATATATGGTTATATAATGGATGAAAAAAATTTGATAGATATGTTTAATCAAAATAATTATAAGACGATTTCAGCAGTAAGTACTCAAAATTCAGGTTTAATTTTGAATGCTTTTAATTGGTCAAAGATGATAACTTTAAAGGATTTTGAAGAAAAAGGAAATGAATACATTTGTATTAATGAATTTGAAAATCAAAAAGGTTGTGAAGATTTATCAATTATTAATGAAATTAAATCATTTATAAAAGATAATAATAATGAATCATACTTTTTTTTACAAGAAATGATTTTTGGTCACGGAGAAAATTATTTAATAGAAGCAAATACTACAAGAACACAATATTATGATAATTATTTTAATGAAATATATGAATATATGCTTGAAAATGATTTGTTTGATGAAAATACATACATAATTATTGTATCAGATCATGGTCCTAAAGGATTTGAACAAAGACAAATAAGAGATTTTCAATTACCTTTTTATATTATAAATAAAAATTTTGAATATAAAGAAAATTCAAATTTAACAGCACATAAAAAATTAAAAGAAATAATTTTAAATGAAATATTTAATTATAATTTAAAAATAGATGTAAATGAATTATTTTTCATAGGTCAATCTTCACGAAATGAAGTAGGATATAAAAGAATAAATCAAGATGAAACAGAAAATCAAACAAAAGAGCAAACAAAAATAGAAACAGAAGTTAAAAATCAAAAAACAAATAATGATTTAAATGAAATACAAAATAATTCATTAAATATAATTTTAAATAAAAATACAAATCAAGAATTCATAGGAAAACTAATATCAAACAATTTTTATTTATATGAAAATATAAATTTCAAAACAGAAGAAATAAAAGAAGAAATAGAAAGATTATTTGTTTTACAAAATTCATTTATTGATTTAAGTACAAAGAAATTATTTTATTGCAAGTTTTGTGAGATTAATAATTTAAAGTTTAATTAATAATATTCCATCTTTATTATATTTGTTATCCCATAATTCTATTAACGATTTGGATAAAAGATATGGAAATATTTTTATATTAGTTTTATAAATGATAGATTATGAAAAAATATTCATTTAATATTTCTAATATCAATTTAAAAGAAGGATTTTTAAATTTTGAAAGAAATAATAGATTACGTTTAAGTCAATACAAAGAAATTAAAAATAATTTTAATAGTAATAATAATAATAATAATAATAATAATAATAATAATAATAATAATTTTAAAACTATTAATTATGAAATATTAGAGAGTATTTTCTCAGAATTAAATAATAACGAAACAACTAAGAAAAATTTAATAAAACAAAATCAAGAATTAGATAAAATAGAAAAATCTAATGGAATAGAGATACTTCAAGAAGAAATGTGGAAAAGAGTTGGATTATAGTAAATATTCAGGTTTAACAATTTTTATTTTATTTTTATAATGTTTAAATCTTTTATATTTCTAGTTACCAAAAAATCTGCATTTGATTTTAAAGCAAGAATAGCATGAAGTTCATCTTGAAAATTGGTTGGATTTTGTTTCTTAGCATTTTCTATATCTTTTTGAGTATAATTTATTTTTAATATTTTTTTTTTAGATATTTGAAATAAACTATTAAAAGATTCTAATTTACGTATTCTTTTTAATTCATATAATGTCCATGAAGAAATTATTAAATAATATTTGCAAGAAATTGCTTCGAAAAATAGTTTAGAAGATGAATTACTAATATTTTTTCCATTAAATTTTTATTATCTTCTATATTATATATTATAATATTAGTATCAATGTATAATTTTATCATTTTTATCCATAAATGTTAATATAATTAAGATTATTTAGAAATATATTAAAATTGATATAAATTGTTTGAAACTTTTTGTTCATATTAATTAATATTTAAGATTGAATTAATATTCTCAATAATATTCATACTTTTATTAATTTTTAATCTACCAATCCACTTTTCAATTTTAATTTGTTCCAAAGTAAATATCTTATTTACCTTTATATTACTTTTAAATTTTAAAAATCCTTTTTCTAGATCAGAATTTGAAATTTCAATACTATTTTGGTAATTTCTAAGATTTGATGTTATTGCACAGCAAATAAAATCAGAATTTCTTTTGTTATAATCAAAATTAGATATTATAATTACAGGTCTTTTTTTTTCATAATTTAAATCTGCAAAGGGGAAAGAAATTAAAACAATATCCCTTTGACTAATAATTATTCCATCTTTCATCATATTTGTTATCCCATAATTCTATTAACGATTTAGACAAAAACATATCATAATTACTATTATTACTACTATTATAATTACTATTAAATATTTTACTATTACTATTAAATATTTTACTATTTTCATTTAATATAATATTATCTTGATTAATATTATTATAGTTTTTTATTTTTTTTTTCTTATTAATTTTAATCACCATTAAATTTTAGTAATATTGAAATCTTTATTTTTATAAATTTAAAAATGATTAATAAATATATAAATTTTAGTGGAACTTGTTTGTAACTTTTTATTTATTTATTTATTTATTTATTTATTTTGTTTATTTATTTGTTTATTTATTTTATTTTTATAGTGTTTAAATCTTTTACAAAAATTCTTATAAAAATTCTATAATATTTCTATAATATTGTTTATAATTTTACATTAATTAAAAAATAATCACCAGTAACTAAAAACATTTTTAAATAAGTTCATATTATAAATTTTGAAGTGATAATAAATGAGCGATGTAGATAAAATTTTTAATAATAATAACGAAGAATCTATTGCAAACAAAATGGCTAGAGCTCAAAAGCAAATTTCTGTTGCTGAGTTTTTTTCTAAAAATAGACATCTTTTAGGATTTGATAATACAAGAAAAGCTTTGCTTACAGCAGTAAAAGAAGCTGTTGATAACTCTTTAGATGCTTGTGAAGAAGCAGAAATTTTACCAGAAATTACCGTTGAGATAATTGAAATTAGCGATAATCATTATAGACTTGTTGTAGAAGACAATGGTCCAGGAATTGTAAAAGATAAAATACCTCATATTTTTGCAAGATTATTATATGGTTCAAAATTTCATAAATTAGCACAAACAAGAGGACAACAGGGAATTGGTATTAGTGCTTGTTTGTTATATGCTCAGATGACCACAGGAAGAGCAATGAAAGTTATTTCTAGAACTGGCGACCATGAACTTGCTACTCAAATGGAATTAAAAATAGACCTTGATAATAACCTTCCTCAAGTATTAAAAACAAAAGAAATTGATTGGTATAAATCAAATGGAACAAGACTTGAATTAGATATTGAAGCAACATATCAAAAAGGAAGACAATCTGTTGATGAATATTTGTTAGAAACAGCAATGGTTAATCCACATGCAACAATAATTTATACAAATCCAAAGGCTGAACAAGTAATTTACACAAGGATTACAAGCAAGTGTCCAACAAAACCAGAAGAAATAAAACCACATCCATATGGAGTAGAATTAGGAACTTTAATGGAAATGGCAAGAAAAACTAATTCAAAAACATTGCAAACATTTTTAGTAAATGATTTCACAAAAGTTGGTGAAACAATTGCAAAAAATATTTTAGCTGAGTCATATCTAGATGCAAAATTAGATCCAAGTAAAATGTCTATGGATCAATTAAAGATATTAAAAGACGCATTTTTAAAAGTAAAAATACCAAGTCCAAGTGCAACATGTATATCTCCTATAGGTTATGAATTAATAGAAACTGGATTAAAAAAAGAAATTACCGCAGAATTTTATACATCATTAACAAGAGAGCCAAGTGTTTATAGAGGATATCCTTTTGTAGTAGAAGCATCATTATTGTACGGAGGAGATATTGATGGATTTAGAATATTAAGATTTGCAAATAGAGTTCCATTATTATTTCAACAAGGAGCATGTTCCATAACAAAATCAATTCAAGAAATAAATTGGAAAACTTATGGAATTCAACAAAGTGCAGGTTCTTTGCCAAATGATAAATTAATAGTTTTAGTTCATATAGCATCAGTATGGACACCATTTACATCAGAAGCAAAAGAAGCAGTAGCACATTATCCAGAAATTATATCTGAAGTAAAAGCAGCATTGCAACAACTTGGAAGAAATTTAAATATGTATTTATCAAAAAAGAATAGAGTAAATGTAGAATTAAAGAAAAAAGATTACATAAAAAAATATTTAGAAGTCGTAGTTGATGCAATAAAAGAATTAAAATCAGATGTAAATACAGAAGAATTAGAAGATAATATGTTAATAATATTAGAACAAGAAAGAAATTCAACAAAAATGCAAGAAAAACTTGAAGATTTCAAAGAAAGAATGAAAAATGTAAAATCCAAAGATCCGTTAAATCCATCAAATTCATCTAAATCGAAATCACAAACAAAATTAAATAAAGATAGTGATGAAGGAAATGAAGAAGATGATAGAGATTATGATGATAAAGATTATGATAAAGAAAAAGATTATGATAGTGAGGATAAAGAGTGATTAAAATGAAAGATAATGTTATTGAAAAAATGGATAATTTAGTTAATGATTTAGTTTTAAATATTCAAGGATTAAAAAGACCAAAATTAAAAATTCCTGTAAGAAGTTTAAGTAATGTAGAATATTCACAAGAAGGAGGTTATTTTGAAATTCAAGAAAAATTAAAAATAAGAAGTTTTAATGTAAATACAATAAAATCTTTTGCTCAAACTCTAAAAATGATGTCGTTATCAAAAGAATTAATTCAAACAAATGATATGGCAACAAAAAGAGATGTTTACTATCAATCAAAAAACTGGGGTAATGCTAAATTTGATGGACAACCTGAATCAGATGATGTAATGGATGACATTGAAGCAATGTTTTATACAATAAGAGAAGAATTAAAATTTAACCCTGATAGAGATGGAAGTGCAGTAGTAGGAAATATAATTATAAAAGAAAAAGATAGAGAAACAGGAGAAGAAATAAGAATAGATTGTGCAAAAATGGGAACAGGAGGATATAATCTTCCAAGTAATGTTGAGAATTTTGAATTTGAAACAAAAGCAAAATACATTTTAGCAATAGAAACAGGAGGAATGTTTGAAAGACTTGCTTATCATAAATTTTGGGAAAAACAAAATTGTATTTTAGTATTAATGAAAGGAGTTCCTGGAAGATCTACAAGAAGATTTGTAAGAAAATTATCAGATCTTTACAAAATACCAGTTTATGTATTTACCGATGGAGATCCATATGGATGGTTAAATATTTATAGAACATTAAAAGTAGGTTCAGGTAATGCAGCACACGTAAACGAATATTTTTGTGTTCCAAACGCCAGATATTTTGGAATAACTGCAAAAGACATAATTCAATACAATTTACCAACACATAAATTAAAAGATGTAGATATAAAAAGAATAAAAGACGGATTAAAAAACGATCCATTTGTAAAATCTCATCCTGATTGGCAAAAAAATTTAAATGACACTTTAAAATTAGGTAAAAGAGCAGAACAACAGGCTTTAGCAGCTCATGGTTTAAATTTTGTAATGAGTGATTATTTACCAAATAAATTAAACAATCCAGATGATTGGTTAACTTAAATATTTTATATTATTTAATTATTTAAATTATTTAAATATTATTTAAATATTATTTTTAAAAATTAAATTAATTTAATATTAATAAAGTAATAATAAAGATAAAAATAAACATAAATTAATAAAAAAACAAAAATTAATTAAATAAAATAAATACAAAATAAATGAAATAGAAGTAAACCAAAATGAAAAAAGAAAACATAAATAAAAATCATCAAAAATTAAAAAAAAAATCAATGAGTCAAATATTAATAGCAACATTATTATTTGCATTTGGAATAATGATAACAGTATTGTTTATTTCTTCTGACAAAACAGATATAATTCCAATAATAAACAATACTACATCAATAATTAATGAAACATTTAACAACGATTTAAACTTGGACTTATCAAAATATTTATATTATAATATTCCAACTATAGTAGAAGAATTCTCAATGGATAAAGAAAAAAAAATAAATGAATTAATACTTGTTAATTATCCAACTAATTCTATTTTAAAAAATTTTGCAATAAAAAGAGAATACATATACGATAAATTTAATTTTAAAAATATTGAAGAATTAATATCATATTTTCAAAGTGAAAAAATAAATATAAATCAAATAAAAATAGAAGAATTTTATAGTTCAACCCAAATTTTTGATACAATTTTTATATGCAATTTAATAGTAAATCATGAATCAATTTCATTAAAAAAAATACTTTCTTTTAAAGACACAATAAATAAAATGGAATCAGAATATTTTTATTTATTAAAATCTATGTCAAATAAATATTCAGATCAATTATCAATGGATGTTTACAAAGATAAAGATAGTTTTGAAAAAATAAAAAATAAAATATCAAATTATGAAAATGTAGAAATAATAAATCCAGATTTCACAGGTAGCAATGATAATGAAAAATTCAAAAGATTTTATTTACAAAAAGAAGAATTTAATTTAAAAATGGAATATATTCAAATCATTTTAGAAGAATTAAAAAATAAATTTCCAGAAATACAATTAACAAAAGAAGATGTTTATAATATAATTTCTATGCATTATATTTTACCTTGTGTTTTATTTAATTACAATAGTAATGATATTTATTTAAATAAAAATGCAGATTTTTATTATATAGATTATTCTAATAATTTTAATAATAATGATTTAAATGATATATTAAAATCATTTAATGGAGTAAATATTTCAAAAGATTTTTCTGATTTTAAAAATCCTTCTCGTTTAGTTTTTACAAGAATAATTAAAGATGATAATTAAAATGATAAAAACATATATAATATTTTAAAGGATTAATTAAAAATAAAACAATAAAACTATTAAATAGTAACAAATTTTTATAATCTTTTTTATTAATATAAATCTATAATGACTCAAGAAAAAGTTAAAATTGATATAGCACCTAAAAAAAATAAATATCAAAAACAAAAACGTGTTGAATCAATTAAAAAGTTTTTTAAAAAAAAAGAACCTATCGATGAAGAAAAATTTAGAATGATGTTAGATAAAATTGATAATGATAATCCTTTAGATAAAAAAGATAATCAAGTTGTAATAAATATTCCATCAAAAAAAGAATCAAAAAATGAATTTAAAAATGAATTTAAAAAAGAAATAAATTTCAATTATGATAAAAAAAATAATTCAAATAATTCTAATTATAAAGATGAGATTAAAAAAGTAAAAGATTTTTTTAATATTAAATTAAATAAAAATAATTCGGAAGAAAAAGTAAATTCAAGAGAATATGAATACGATATTAATTTTGAAAACATTGATAATAGAATAAAAAACCTTAAAGATAATGTTAGAGAACTTGATTTAGAAATAAAACAAAAAGTGAAGTCTCCAGATCCAATGGATCAAACTTTTACAAAAGAAGATAAATTAAAGGCAGAAGAAATTAGAGAATTAAATGAAAGTATTGATACTGACATAGAATCTCTTTCTAAATTAGAAGGAATGAAAGATTTATTTGAACATCTAAAATCAATGAAAAATTATATAGAAAATCATGATTTAAAATTAAGATCTTTTGATACAAATATATCAGATTTAAAATTAATTAAATCAGAAATAAGAGATATAAAAAGAACATTATTAGAAAAAACACCAATAAAAGATGATAAAGAAGATAAGATTAATTTACTAAAAAGAATTTCAAACTTAGAACTAAGATCAAAAATCTCTGATAAAACAATTAATTCGATGATTTCTGATGTTGAATTAGAATTAAAAAAAAATATGGAAGATGTTCATGGTTTTATGACAGAATATAAAGAAAAAATAAATATTGTAAATGACAAATTAAATATTTTATTGGATAATAAAGAAAAAATAAAAGTAATTAAGAAAAATATTTCTGAACATGATGAAGAATTTCATAGAATATTAAAAGAAATTCATAAAACTTTCATAATGAATCCAGAAAAATATAATGCTTTAAGTCTTCTTTATGATAAATTATGTGAAACTTATAAGAAAATATCAAAATATGAGAAAAATGAAGAAAATTTAGAATATTATTATGATAAAATTGTTTCTTGGCATAAAAAATTATCAAGTTGATTATTTTTTATAGTTTATGTTATTTTTCTATTATTAAAAATCAATTAAAATAAAAAGAGATTTAGAATTTTATAATAATATTATATTTTAAAATGATTATTTTTAAAAATAAAGAATAATATAAAAATAATTAAAATTATAATGCAATAAAAAAATAAAGAAATTAAGCTTTATTTTCAGATCCTAATAATTTTATTTTATGTGAAGTTAAATCATACATATATTTATATGATAATTTTAATATTTTTCTAGGATCAAAAACATCAGAATTATTAGCAAGAGTTTCTCTAACACCTGTCATAAAAGCAATTCTATTATCTGAATCTATGTTTACTTTGTTAATTCCATTTTTTACAGCTAATTTTATTTGTTCATCATCAATTCCTTTTGCTCCTTTTAATTTTGCTCCATAAAGAGTTGCAATTTGAATTAATTTTTGATCAATTCCTGATGCACCATGTAAAACAAGTGGAATATTTAATATTTTTTTTATTTCCTTTAACCTTTTTATGTCTAATTCAAGGTCTCCTTCATATTTATAAGCACCGTGACTTGTTCCAATAGCAACAGCTAAAAAATCAATTCCAGTTTTATCAACGAATTCTTTTGCTTTTTTTGGATCTGTATATAATTTTGATCTTTGAATTATTCCATCTTCTTCTCCTGTGACATGTCCAAGTTCTGCTTCAACACTAACATTTAATGTTTTTGCTATTTCTACTACTCTTTTTGTTCTTTGAATATTTTCTTCGAAATCATACATAGAAGCATCAATCATAACACTTGTCCAACCAGCTCTAATACATCTTAATACATATTCAAAATCTTTTCCATGATCAAGATGTAATACAATTGGGATTTCTAAATCATCAAAAGTTTTTACCATATTATATAACATTTTTTCTCCTGCATAATCTATTGCTCCTTGTGATGTAGAAACAATTATAGGAGATTTCAAGTCTTTTGCTGCATCAACGATTGCTTGTAATTGTTCCATATTATTAAAATTAAATGCACCAACTGCATACTTTTCTTTATTTGCTTTATCTAAAACATATTTCATATTTACTAACATATTAATCACCAATTTTTTTATCCACCAGATACTACACTTAATATTTTTAATTCATCATTGTTTTTTAATTCATCATTTGACGTTACAATTTCATCATTTTTTATTAAAACAACTTCATCTTCAATAATTTTTAATTTATTCAATAGAATTTCAATTTTTCCTTCAAAATCCATTTCAATGTTTTCATTATTTCTTTCTAAGTAAATTTTCATTTTCATCATTTAAATTATTTATTCTTTTACATCTTTATTAAAAGTATCAAGAACTTTTAAATTACTTCCAGAGACAAGTTTTAGTGATGCTCCACCTCCTGTGGAAATCCAGGAAAAACCTTTTTCAAGCTTTAATTTATTAATAGCATAAACACTATCTCCTCCACCAACAACACTATGACACATTTTGTTTTTAGCAATCATTTTAGCAATTTTTAGTGTTGCTTTATTATAATTTTCAAATTCAAAAACTCCCATAGGGCCATTCCAAAAAATAGTATGTGCACTTTTAATAAATTCCTTAAAAAGATCAATACTTTTTTTACCAATATCAAGTCCTAAATAATTATCAGGAAAGTTTTTACAATCAAAATTTTTACCTTTTATATCCTCAAATTTTTCTTGACCAACAAAATCAATAGGTAGTATTATTTTTTTTGTAGCTAATAAAAATTCACATTCTTTAATCATATCTTCTTCTACTGGACTTTTTCCAACATTAAGGCCATAAGCCTTTAAAAAAGTAAAAGCCATAGCTCCTCCAATAAGAATATAATCAACTTTTTCAATTAAATTTTTTATAATTTTTAATTTATCTGAAATTTTTGCTCCACCCATAATAGCAATATATGGTTTTACAGGATTTTCTAATTTTTGAAAAGCTCTTAATTCCTTTTCTATTAAAAAACCACAATAAGTAGGCATTAACATTGCAACTCCATAATTAGAAGCATGTTCTCTATGAATTAATGAAAAAGCATCATTAACAAAGATTTCACCTAACTTAAATAATGTTTGACTAAAATTTTCATCACAAATTTCATCTCCATAATAGAATCTAGTATTTTCATAAAATTTTATTTGAACATCATCTTGATTATTTTCTATTTCATCATAAAATTTTGTAGAAACATTTATTTTTTCTTTTTTTAATATTTCTAAAAAACGATTATAAACAGGTTTTAGTGAATATTTTTCATCTCTTTTACCATCAGGTCTTCCAAGATGAGAAATCATAGAAATTTTACAATTATGATTTAACAAATATTTAATTGTAGCAAGAGATTCAACAATTCTTGTGTCATCTTTTACAATATTTCCTTCCAAAGGTACATTGTAATCAACTCTTAACAATACTTTCTTATTTTCTAGATTTTTTATATCATATAATGTTTTTAGATTTGTAGGTATCATGATATTATTTTATTAATATAGTTTATAAATTTTATTTATTATATATAAGGAAATGATTTGTTTTTATAGATGATTACAAAAAGATTATAAATATTATAAATATAATAAGAAAAATAGTAAATATAATATAATAACAAATAGTATAATAAAAATAATAATAAGATAATAAGATAATAATTAATAATTAATAAATAATATAATAAAAATAATAATATAATAATTGATAATTAATAAATATGATTTGTAAATATAATTAAAAATACAATAATAAATAAAGTAATAAAAAAATATAAAATAATAATAATAATAATAATAATAAATATAATAAATGAAACAATTAAAATATTTTATTAAAAAATAGAGGATGTAAAATGAAAGAAAAAAAAATAGAAAATAATAATCAATCAGAAAAAGAGATAGAAAAATACCCTTTAAATTGGAATTTTGATTTAATATTTAAAAATAAAATGGATAAAGAATCATTTGAAAAATTAAAAAATAATACTAATCCAAAAGAAAAAGAAAAAATTATTGAAGATTTTCTAAAAAAAGATATAGAAGAATCAATAAAAAAAACTAATATAATAACCGAAAAATATCAAAATAATAAAGAATATCTAAAAGATCCATTAAAATTAAAAGAAGCATTAGATGAATTTGAACAATACTCAAAAAATGGAATAATTGGAATTAGTGAATATTATTATTGGTTAAATCAACAACTTGATTTAAATGATAAATCCATAATTGCAAAATTGAATCAATTAGAACAAATATCTACACCTCTTTCAAATAAATTGATTTTTTTTACTAATGAATTATCCAAAGTTCCAAAAGAAATTCAAGATATTTTTCTAAAATCTGAGGATTTAAAGATTTATCATAGATATTTAGAAAAAATGTTTGAAAATGCAAAGTATGAATTAAGTGAAAAAGAAGAAATAATTGTTCATACATTATCAAAAACATCGTATTCAAATTGGACAGAAATGACAGAACGTTTTTTAAGTCAAAAAGAAGCAAGAATAAAAGAAAAAGATGGAAAAGAAGTAATTTTGAATTGGTCTTCTTTAATGATGTATTTGTATAAAGAAGATGATTATTTAAGAAATCAGGCAATTGATGAAATAAAAAGAATTCTTAAAGAATTAAATGAAATTTCAGAAATTGAAATGAATAGTTTATTGGAACATAAAAGAAATATGATGCAACTTAGAGGTTTTGAATATTTTGAACAATCAAGACATTTATCAGATGATATTGAAACTGAAGTTGTAAATACAATGGTTGAAAACGTGGTTGAGAATTATGATGTTTCAAAGGAGTTTTATGAATTTAAAGCAAAATTATTAAAAAAGAGCAGTTTTAGATATTTTGATAAAACAATAAAAATTGATATTAATAAAAATAAAGTAGAAGAAAAATGGACTTATGAAAAATCAATTGATTTAATAAAAGAAGTTTTTGAAAGTTTAGATGAAGAATTTTTAGAAATTTTTAATTATTTTGTTAAAGATGGACATATTGATGTTTATCCTAAAAAAGGAAAATCAGATGGAGCTTTTTGTATTAGTGTAGGTGTAGAAGAACCAACTTATATCTTATTAAATCATACAGATTCTTTAAGAGATGTAACAACAATAGCACATGAATGTGGTCATGGAATTAACAATGAATTAATGAAAAGGCATCAAATATCTCATAATTATGGATCACCTTTGTCAACAGCAGAAGTTGCTAGTACTTTCATGGAGGATTTTGTTTTTGAACAATTATTAAAAACTACAACAAAAGAAAATAGATTAAATTTATTATTGAATAAATTAGATGATGATATTGCAACTATTTTTAGACAAGTTGCTTGTTATAATTTTGAAAGAGAATTACACAAAGATGCAAAAGAAAAAGGATATTTATCTAAAGAAGAAATATCGCAATTATTTAATAAAAATATGAAAGCATATTTGGGTCCATTATTTGAGAATGCAGATGATATGGATGATGGATGGGTATATTGGAGTCATATTAGAAGACCATTTTATGTGTATTCTTATGCAAGTGGTTTAATTATTTCAAAAGCAATGCAACAAAAAGTAAAAGAAGATCATGATTTTATTAAAAGTGTTAAAAAATTTTTAAGTAATGGAACAGAGAAATCTCCAAAAGACATATTTAATGAGATAGGAATTGACATAACACAAAAAGATTTTTGGCAAAAAGGAATTCAAAACGTAAAAACTACTTTAAAACAGGCAAAAGATTTAGCTATAGAATTAAATTTAATATAGAAATATAGAATAATATAAAAAAATAAAATATAGAAATTCAAAAGATATAAATATATGAAAGATAAAAAATGATATATTGAGGTATTAAAATGAACATAATTATATTTGGTCCGCCAGGAAGTGGAAAAGGAACACAAGCAGAATTAATAGAAAAAGAATTTAATTTAAGACATATTTCCACAGGAGATTTAATAAGAAATGAAATCTCAAAAGAATCAAAATTAGGAAAAGAAATGAAGGAAATTATTGCAAAAGGAGAACTTGTTCCATCAGAGATAATAAGTAGAATGCTTGTAGAAAAATTGAGTACAGAAAAAATAAATAATTTGTTTGATGGTTTTCCAAGAACTTTAATGCAAGCGAAATTTTTAGATGTAGTTTTGAATATTGATCTTGTATTAAACATAGAAGTAAGCAAAGAATTATTGGAAGAAAGAATTACAAAAAGATGGTATTGTTCTTGTGGTGCATCTTATCATGAAATATATAAGAAACCAAAGAAAAAAGGTTTTTGTGATATTTGTGGGAAAAAGTTATTTCAAAGAGAAGATGATACTAAAGAAACTTTAAAAAATAGATTGGAGATTTATGAATCTCAATTAAAACCATTAAGAGATTACTATAAAATGAAAATGATAAAAATTAATGGAGAACAAGAGATTGAAAAAGTTTTTAGTGATATTAAATTTTTATTAAGTAATTTTGAAAAATTAAAGAACCAAATAAATTAATTCTTTTTTTTTATTTTTTTTAATTTTATTATTTTTATTTTTAATTTTTAATATATTATTATTATTATTATTATTATTATTTACTTTCTTTTATTATTTTATATTTTTTTAATAGATTGTGTAGGTTTATAATATATTATAAATATAGATATCATTGATTTATATATTTCGATTTTTTTATTTAAAATAGATAAATAATAAAAACGCCGAGAGAGAGATTTGAACTCCCATAGACTTGCGCCCAGTTGGGTTCGAGCCAACCGCAATACCTGATTATGCGATCTCGGCAATATTAAAATAAAAAGATATGTAAAAAAATTATTCTTTTTTATAAATTTTCTTATATTTATCTTTAGTAATAAAATCAACTATATCATTTTCACTTTTTAATATGAATTTATTATATTTTTCATCTAAATTATTTATTTTATTTTCTATATCTTCATTAAACATATCTTTTTTTGTAAAAAATAATCCGAATTCTTTATCACTAAATTTATTTTTAAATTTTTCAAATAATTTCATTTGATCTTCAAAGGTATATCCACAAAATTCGGTAGGATCAATTAAAAATAGAACTTTATCGGATAAAAATTTCAAAGCAAGTATTGCTTGTTTTTCTACATTATTCATTTTTTCAAAATCTCTATTTAATGCTCCTGGAGTATCTAATAATTGAACAGATTTATCTTTATTTTTAAAATATCCAACCATAATTTGTTTTGTAGTAAATGGATAACTATTAATTTCTGGAAAAGAATTTGTTAATTTTCCAAATATAGTTGTTTTTCCTACATTAGGTAATCCTGCAATAGAAATAGTTTGTGTATCTTGAATAACTGGAAATGATTTAATATATTTTCTTAGATTTTCTAATTCTTCCATTGTTGTCTTTAATTTTTTAAAAACGGATTTCATTTTTCCAAAATATTCACTTAAATGTTTACTAACAATATTATTTTCTCTTGAGAATCTCACTTTTTCGATGTATTTTCTTGAGAAATCTTCAATAAGTATAGCAGAGCCGTTAAGAGAAGATATATTCTTTCTTACATCTACTAAATCAAATTGTAATTTTAACAAATTCTGATAAAAAGCAGGCATCGTAGTAAAACTAGGAAATGAATTATGGATTCTTCTTAAAGGGGTTGTTAATTCTTTTTTTAAGAAGTCTATCTTTTTTGTTGCTATTATTTTTTTTGTTTCTAATTTATCTTTTCCTACAATTTCAAATCTTTGTTTTGATAATCTATTAAATGCTGTATCTAAGTAAAAAGAATATTTTTCTATTTTTCCTATTGTTTCAATTTTGTTCATTTTTATACCTTTATATTATTAGTAATTGAATTAATTAATTATATTTGCTATTATTATTATTATTATTATTATTATTATTATTATTATTATTATTATTATTATTATATTAATCTTTATTTGCATTTTTATTATTAGTATTGTTATTAATATTATTATCAGTATCATTAATAGAATTATCTTTTATATTTGCAATTTTAAATAATTCATTTTGATAATATTCGATTAATTTATTTTTTTTTTCTAAATCTTCATCTTTTTTATCTATTATTTTTTTAAAATGATTAGTTATTTTTATGATTTCTGATTTGTAATAAGGATTTTTCTTTAATTTTTCGATGCTTTTTATATCTTTTTTTGATCCTTTTTTGATACTTTTGATTTCTTTTATTATAGATTTAATCATTTTTATCATTATGAAATAGTATGTATATTATAAAAATTATTGTATTTTATTTGTTTTTAAAGATTTTATCTATTTTTTATATTTTTAAAAAGATTATTTTAATGAATATAAAATAATGATTTTTATAATATTTTTATAATATATTATTATATAATTATGATTAATTTTTTTAACTAAAGAGTAAATATATTAAGCATAAAAACGTTTAAAATATTAGCATAATAATTAAAAATATTAATCGAATATGTGTAAAATAAATTTTAAAAATAGAAAATATAAAATTTGTTATTGAATAATTTTTGTAAAATTAAATTAAAACTTTTGATTATTAATCAAAATATTTGTTTTTATTTTAAATTAACTTAATTAATAAATAATTAAATATTTTAATCGTTTAGTAATTATTAATGTTTCATGAAATTTTTCATAATTTATTATTTTTTAAACTTTATTATTAATATTAAATATTTCATGAAATTTTTATATATGATCTATTATTATTTTATTATTAATTTATTTTTAATTTTATTATAGATTTTGTTGTTTAATTATTATTTTGTTATGAAAATAAAAATCAACAATTCTTTTTGATTGTTTTAAATATCTCATAATTAGAAATAATAATAAAAGATTAAAAGATTTAATCAAACATCAATAAATCAATTCTAAAGATTTATATTTTATCTGTGACAAATATACCTCTAGAAAGTATACTTTTTTGTATATCAGTAGGTAAAAATCAAAATAAATTATACATAAATTAATATGTCGGAATTTTACCTTATTTTATAATACCTTAAAAATTAGTAAAATAAGGTATTATGTCAGAGAGTGTAGTATCGAATATATTAGTAAGGTATTATCCCGAAAAAATAGTTTAACTATGCTTTCTAAGGAAATTAGGTTCTTCATAACAAATGTATGGTTACTCGGGTATTTTTAGGGGTATTTTATAGTTGTCGGGATAATATTTGATTTTATTTTTTATATTTTTTATAGAGAAAAAAGATTATAGATAATTT
>JAQUVJ010000022.1:0-2667 GCA_028693395.1 Candidatus Nanoarchaeia archaeon
GAGATAAAAGATATGAAGAAATTTTAAATTATGTTAAAGAAAATTTTATTGTTTTAGTTGATGGAAATTTTACAAAAGATGATGAAATTCAATTATTAAAGATAACAATGGAACATGTTAATACTAAGTTTAAAGGAATAGAATTTGCAAGTTTTAATCCAGTATCAAAAAAGAATATAAACTTTTTTAAAAATATTAAATTAAAATTAGCAAATTGGTTATCTGGAAGTCAAGGATTAACATTAATAGGAAGATCTGAAATTATTAAAGATATTAAAAAAGATCCTGATAAAATTGAATTAATGACTAAAAATTAATTTTTTATTTTTATATTTAATTTTTTATTTTTATATACTTTAAAAGAACTTAAAATAATTTTAAATTGTTTTTTAAATATTATTATGACTTTCATAAAATTCTCTAATGTCTTTTGTGTAATTTTTTGAAATTTTTATATTTTTTCTAGATAATTTTAATCTATATTTTGTTGTCATATATCTTTCATCTAAGTACACAATAACACCTTTATCTCTTTGGCTTCTAATACATCTTCCAGCACTTTGTATAATTTTAGAAAAAGCAGGATTTATGTATGCATAGTCCCATCCTTTTTTAAATTTTTCATCATAATAATCTATTAATTTTTTTATTTCTAGATTAGGTCTTTGAAGTGGTAATCCAACAACTATTACTCCATTTAAATGATCTCCTGGTAAATCAATACCTTCAGAGAAATTACCATTAGCAACTGCAAGTAAGATTGCACCTTTATTTTTATTTTCAATAAATAGATTAATCATATTTTGTTTGTCATCTTTATTCATTTCTTTATTTTCTTTCAATTGTTTTTTATATGAATCAATATATTGAGAAATACTTTCTAATAATTCATAACTAGGAAAAAATACAGCAACATTTCCTTTTATTTCATCACATATTTCACTTAATATTTTTCCTGTTTGTATAAATTCATTATCATTTCTTCTAGTATATTGTGTGGATGTTATCGGTACAATTAAGTCTAATCTATTTTTTTCTTCAAATGGACTTTCATATTTTAATAATTTACATTTTTTTAATCCAAGTATGTCTCTATACATTTCAAGTGGAGCAAGTGTTGCAGACATAAGTGTTGAATTATATATTTTGTCAAAGATATTCGAAGTTATAATACTAGGATCTAAAGAAGAAATATTAAAATCATATCTAATATTTGATTTACTTATGTTTTCTGAAAAGAAAAAGACAAATTTATTTTCTTCAATACCATAAAGATTTTTTAATAAATCTAAAAAAGAAATCAATGAAGTTAGTTGTGAACTTTCATTTTTAATTAAAATTTCTTCTTCTTTTTCTTTTAAATCAAATAAGAAATCATCAATTCCATCAATACTAAATCCTCTCAATATTCTTTCAATTTCATTTATAAGTGAATTTCTATCAAATATAATTTCATTTAAATATTCATCTTTTTGTTTCTTTTTTTCTTTTAATAATAGCATTTCAAAAGGATCAAACATATCTTTTAATTGATTAACTTGACTTGCTAGTCCACTATAATGTAATTCAAGAAGTTCTTTTGAAATTAAATCAAGTTTTGAATTCGACATTGTTGAACTAAGAATATTCCTAATTCTTTCTGGTAAATTATGTGCTTCATCAACAACGAGAATAATATCAGATAATTCTAATTCCATTTTTTCAAGAAATTGTTGTCTAATTGAAGGATTAAAGATATAATAATAATCTGCGATAATTACTTTTGCTTTTTTTGCAATTTCTAGAGATAATTCATAAGCACAAAAATTATTTGTGCATGAATATGATAATAATTTATCAGATGAAATATTATTTTTTAAAATTTCATCTAAAGCATTACTTGCTGTATCTGTAAATTTATAATTTTCTTTAGTATTATTATAGAAATTACATTTCTTATTTTTTCTTAAATTAGAACAAAGATTGTATACATCAGATGTTTTTTTATCATTAACTAAAACGTATGGACAAAATGAACTTTTTCCAACAAGATCTGCAGTTGGTATTTTCATATTAAATTTTGATTCAATTGATTTTATTGTTTTTAATACTATATCATGTTGAGTTAATTTTGGAGTTAAAAATAGAATTTTTTTATCAGTATCTAAAAATTTTGTAAGTATTGGACTTAATGCTGAAACTGTTTTTCCAAGACCAGTTGGTGCATGAACAATTGTGTTATAATTATTGTTTAGATTAAGATAAAGAGATTTAATAAAATCTTTTTGATATTTTCTCACGTTTGAATATGGAAATAATAGTTTCATGATTTATTAGTTTTTTATATAGTATATAATTATTTGTTGTTTTTGTCCTTTGGTTTTTTGTCTTATGATTTTTTATTTTTTTAGTTTAGTTTTTCTATTTCTATTTTTATTTTTTCTGTTTTTATTTTTTATTTTTATTTTTTATATTTTTTCTTATTTTATTTACTTATATTTTTAACTTATATTTCTTAATATTTAAAAATTCTTGAGAATTAAGATTTTTTTAGAAAATTGCAAAGGATAAAGATAGATTAATATACACTTTTGTATACTAATCGCACTATCAAAATATTTATATACTTCTGTCGTAATTAGTATAATATCCCACTAAAAGTAAAAGGTGCCATAAAACCCCAACCCT
>JAQUVJ010000022.1:2767-7305 GCA_028693395.1 Candidatus Nanoarchaeia archaeon
CAAAGGATAAAGATAGATTAATATACACTTTTGTATACTAATCGCACTATCAAAATATTTATATACTTCTGTCGTAATTAGTATAATATCCCACTAAAAGTAAAAGGTGCCATAAAACCCCAACCCTAACCCACAAAAATTGGCACAAACTTTTACTTTTTTATATTCATAAAAGAGGTAATAAAAAATGGATTTTTTCGTTGAAAACGCAATGAAGGAGGCTGAAGCTTTCACAACAGATGAAATGATGGCAGGACAAGCAAACATAACAGTTATTGGTACAGGAGGTGCTGGTAATAATATGGTTGATTGGTTGTATACAAAAGGAGTATCTGGAGCAAAAATAATTGCTGTAAATACAGATTTACAACATTTAAATACTTTATCTGTTGATAATAAATATTTAATTGGAAAAGATTTAACAAGAGGACTTGGATGTGGAGGATTCCCAGAAAAAGGAGCTGAAGCAGCAAAAGAAAACTTAAATGAATTAAAGGAATCATTGAAAGGTTCAGATATGGTATTTGTTTGTGCAGGACTTGGAGGAGGTACAGGAACAGGTGCAGCTCCAGTTGTAGCAAAATTAGCTCATGAAATGGGTGCAATTGTTATAGGAACAGTAACAATGCCTTTTGAAATTGAAAGAGCAAGAATTGATAAAGCTGAATTTGGTTTACAAAAATTAAGAAATGTTTGTGATACAGTTATTTGTATTGATAATAATCGTTTAGTTCAAATTGCAGGAAATTTACCAGTTAGACAAGCATTTGAAGTTGCAAATGAATTAATTGCAACAATGATTAAAGGAATAGTTGAAACAATTGCAGTTCCTTCACTTGTTAACTTAGATTTTGCAGATGTAAGAGCTGTTATGACTAATGGAGATGTAGCAGCAATTGGAGTAGGTGCATCTGATACATCTAATAGAGTTGAAGACGCAGTAAGATCAGCCTTAACAAACCCTCTTTTAGACATAAACTATGATGGTGCTACAGGTGCTATCATTCAAATAACAGGCGGTGAAGATATGACTTTGGAAGAAGTAACTAGAGTTGGTAATATCATTACAAAAACTATGAGTGAAGACGCAACTGTTATTTGGGGAGCAAGAATAGATGAAAACATGAATGGAAAATTGACAGTTATGACAATTATTACTGGTGTTTCATCACCTTGGATTGTTGGTAAAAAACAAGAAGAACAAAGAAATACTAACATGAAAAGAAAATTCAGTGAAGAATTAGAATTAGAAATGATTTAATTTTTCTTCTTTTTTTTTCTTTTTTATTGAGTAATATTCTTCATTTATTTCTTTTATCTTTAAATTGATTTTTTCGTTGTCTTCTTTACTAATATATGAAAAATTTTCACAAATTGACATGAAAAAATCTAATTGAGTGATAAACTCAGGAATTTTATTTATGAAAGTATCATTTTCTGATATTAAATTTCTACTTATCAAAATTGACAATCTTTGTATATCTTTTTTCATATCAAAAAAATTTTTCTCAGGTAATTTCTTTGTAATATTATGGATATCTTCAATGAATGTTCCATACCAAGCTTTCGATAATTTTTCCATTTTTATCATACATTTTAATTTCGTTTATTTTTTCTATTTTATTAAATTTTAATTCTCCATGAGTATATTTAGGTTGTAGAGAAAAAAATTTTAATGTTGTTGTAAGATTTGTTTTTTCTATTCTATAAAGGTCCTTAAAAAATCCATTACTATTTTCTATTTCTACATCTGTTCCATTAATTTCTATTTTACCAATAGAAAGACTTTCTTTTGTCTCTATTCGTATTATTGTTTTATTTTTTTTATTACTAATATCTAAATTTTCTTTATTGTTTGTTGTTATTATTATAATACTTGATAATAGAATAAAAGAAAATGCAATAGTTATTATTGCTTTTTTATTCATTTTATGTTTCTGAATTTGATTTATTTTAATTTTTGATTTTACAATTTCTATTATTTTTTGCATGTCTTCTTTCATTTATATCACATTTCTTTAATTTTTCAATTTTTTAATTTTTTAATTTTTCAATTTTTTAATTTTTCAATTTTTTAATTTTTCAATTTTTTAATTTTTCAATTTTTCAATTTTCTAACATAATATTGATAATATTTTTTTAAAATTCAAATAAAATTCAAATAAAATTCAAATAAAATAAATAAAAAAATAAAATTATTTAACATTCAATAAATAAATCTACCATGTAGTAAATTCTTTCAAAATTTTCATCGTCAGGTTCATCTATAAAAACATCAACTATGTCGTAAATATTGTTAATTTCAGGTTTTGAAAAAACTAGATTAAATTCAAATTGTTGCATATCAAAATCAACTTTATAATGAAGTTGGCCTGAACAATTTTTAAATTCGATTTTATCAATATAAAATCTACTATTTAATTCTTTGATGAATTTTTGATATTTTTGTAAGTCTTCATTAATGTAATAATTTGTCCCATTTTGAATATAATTATAAGGACTTAATACTTCTCCATCATTAATTTGAACTTTTTTAGTAATATTTACTAAATCATCTATTGATGTATTGCGTTTATAAACATTTAATAAATATGGAATTCCTGATGTTAAATTTAAAGTGTTATTTATAGGATCTCCCATTTTTGGATAATCATCTTTAGTAAAAAGGTAGACATATACTGGTACAATTTCTTTTTTTGAAATATTAATAGTTTCTATTTTAGGTGTGTTATTGTTGTATGTTTTAAAAACAATTTGAGAATTTTTAAGAGGATCTACAAAAATATCTACAATGTAATTATCAAAATTGGCTTGATAAAAATCAAAATATCTTAGTTCTTTTGTATTGGTGTTATTTATTATTTTGTAAAGTGTGTTATCATTAAAAAAAGAGTTATTGTTGTGTTGATAAAAACTAGAGTTTGGAATTGAAATAGTTGCTATGCTAATTTCGTCATCAGAATTTAATTTTACAACATACATTGATGTATTAATATCATAATCTAAAACATATGATGCATTTACAAAAGTTGTAAAAATAGTTAATACAAACAAAAAAAAAGAAATTAAGGTGATATTTTTTTTTAGCCCGATACATGTTTTTTTTGCCATGTAATAAATAAGTCAGACTTATATTTATTAATTAAATAGATTTGTTTCAAACTTTTTTTATTTTTTGTTAACATTTTTTTATGTGATCAATTTAATGTTTAATATTGTTATATTATTATTATCATTATCATTATTATTATTATAATTAATAATAATTTTATCATTATCATTAATTATAATTCATATTTATTAATTTTTATTATAATTCATATTTATTAATTTTTATTATAATTCATATTTATTAATTTTTATTATAATTTATAATTTTATAATTTATATTGTTATTTTTTTATTTCTATTTTTATATTACTAATTTTATAATAAATAATAAATAATAATCTTTAAATACTTATTAGTCTAATGTTTTATTGGTAAAGATGGAAGACTACTATGAAAATTTTAAATCAGAAACTATGGAAGAAAAAAATAATAGTAAAAAAAGAATTTTGGTAGTTGATGATGAAGTAAATATTACAAGACTTGTAAAAATTTCTTTAGAATCTAATGATATTGAAGTAATTGAATCTGCAGGTGGTCAAGAATCTATAATGTTAGCTGTTAAAAATAAACCAAGTTTAATTATTTTGGATTTAATGATGCCAAGACATTCAGGATATGATATTTTGGATATGCTAAAAACTCATGAAGAAACAATTGATATTCCGGTATTAATATTGACAGCAAAAGATACACAAATTGATAGAGAAAAATGTTTGAAAAGTGGTGCTGAAGGCTTTATTTCTAAACCTTTTGATTTAGATGATTTAAGAAAAACTGTAAAAAGTTTTTTAATTTGAGGTCTTTATGTTGAAAACAATACTATTTATCGATGATGATAAGAATATTAGAGAAATTTTTAAACTTTATTTTAATTCAAAATATAATTGTTTGTTTGCAAAAGACGGTCAAGAAGGATTAAGTCTTATCACTAAAAATAATGTAGATTTAATAATTTTAGATTTAATGATGGCAAATTTAGATGGATTTAATTTTGCTAAAACAATAAGATTTAAACCTGAATATTATTTTTTACCGATTATAGCAGTTACAGCAAAAGTAGATATAAAATCAATTAAAGATGCAAAACAAGCAGGTATAAATATGTTTATTGCAAAACCATTTCAATTGGAAGTTTTGGAAGATCATATTAATTTTTTTTTAGAAAAAAAAGAAAAACAAAAAGAGGAGAATTGAAAATGAATGTATTGATAATAGAAGATGATAAAAATATTGCAAATTTAGAAAGATTAGCAATTTCTTCAATGTTTGATGAAATTGATATGGCATATACAGGAGAACAGGCAACTGAAATTTTGGAAAGAAAAACATATGATTTGATTTTGTTAGATATAATGTTGCCAGATAAAACAGGTTATGATATATCAAGTTATATTAGAATGGATCCAAGACATAAAGCAACAAAAATA
>JAQUVJ010000022.1:7405-9966 GCA_028693395.1 Candidatus Nanoarchaeia archaeon
ATTGATATTTTTAAGAATATTTATAAAATCAATTTATTTCTTAATCTTTATAATATGTTATTAATAATAGATTTTATTATTTATAATAATTATAAAAAATAATAATGATAATAAAATAATTATATTATTTAAATAATTAATAATTTAGAAGGAATTAAAATGAAAAAAGTAAAAGATTTTACATGGAAAAGTGGAATTAGCGTAAAAGAATTAGTTGATCAATATTCATCAATAGGATTTCAAAGTGTTGAATTAAAAAATGCAAGTGATGTTATTGTAAAAATGAAAAAAAATAATGCTAAAGTTTATTTAACATTTACTTCTAATATGGTTACATCAGGTCTTAGAGGTTTTTTTGCTCAAATAATCAAATTAAAAATTGCAAATGTAATTGTTACAACAGTTGGTGGAATTGAAGAAGACATCATGAAAGCAAAAGGAGAAGAATTTAAAATAGGTTCTTTTGATACAGATGATACTGAATTACACGAAAAAGGAATTAATAGAGTTGGAAATTTGCAAATTAATAATGAAAGTTATATGCATTTTGAAGATAATATATTACCTATATTAAATAAATTATATGAGAAGAAAAAAAGATGGGCAGTTTCAGAAATGCTTAGAGAAATAGGTTTAATGTTGGAAGATGAAAATTCAATTTTATATCAAGCAGCTAAGAATAATGTTCCGATTTTTTGTCCAGCGATTACTGATGGAAGCTTTGGTTTTCATTTGTTTTTATTTCAACAAAAACATTCTGATTTTATAGTTGATGTTGTTAAAGATTTTGGAAATATTTTGTTTACATCAAGTCAAGATGAATCTCAAGGAGTAATTGCACTTGGAGGAAGTATTTCTAAACATCATGCAATTCTTGCAACCTTGCTAAACGGAGGAGCTTCTTATGCTGTTTATATGACAACTGCTCAAAAAACAAGTGGAAGTATGAGTGGTGCAACAACAAATGAAGCAAAATCATGGGGAAAAGTTAAAGATTCAAGTGATGTATCAACGGTTATAGGAGATGTCACAATAATGTTTCCATTAGCAATGATTAGTGCAATGGAAGAATTAAAAGAAGATGGATTATTAGATTTGTAGAAAATACAAAACAAAAACAAAAATATAAAATAAAAAAATAAAAAAATAAAAAAATACAAAAATACAAAAATACAAAAGATAAAATAATATAATAATAAAATAATAAAAATAAAAAAAATAATAGATGATTTAAATGAATAAAAATAAACAAGAAAACAATAAACCATATTTCACACTATCAAAAAAAGTAATTTTTGATCAATTTGATAAAGTAAAAGATCTTTGTGATGTTGTATCTTATAGTTCTAAAACAAATCCATTAGTAACAAAGATATTAGAAGAAAAAAAAGATTGTTTATTTAGTGTTCATTTAAAAAACGAATTAAAAAATATAATTGATAAAAAAAGAGTTTTATTTTTGGCTCAAGCATTGGAAGAAGATTTTATTGATGAATTAATGAATGAAGGTATAAATAAATTTGTAATAGATAATTTAGAAGATTTAGAAATATTACTTTCTTATTTAAATAAAAATAAAGATAAGAAAATAGATTTAATGTTAAGAGTAAAATTAAAAGAAAATTCAATAAGAACAGAAAGATATTTTGTTTTTGGAATAAGTAGTGATATTGTTAATGAAAAAATATTAGAACTTAGAAAAAATAAACAAATAAATGATTTAGGAGTTCATTTTCATAGAAAATCACAAAATATGGCTGAATGGAATCTTATTGAAGAATTAAATGATATGTTTTCAAAAGAAACTTTAAAAGATATTGATACAATAAATATTGGTGGAGGTCTTCCAAGTATTTATGCAAATACTAATGAGAAAATATTTGATTCAATATACAAAAAAATACTTGAATTTAAAGAATATATTAATAAAAAAAACATAAAATTAATGATTGAACCAGGAAGATTTATTGCAGCACCTGCTGGAAAATTACATTCAAAAATTATTCAAATATATGAAAATAATATTATATTAAATGTTAGTGTTTATAATACTGATATGGATGCATTAATTGTACCTGTTAAATTATTAGTTAAAGGAGAATTAAATCAAAATGATGAAAATGCAAAACCTTTTGTTATAAAAGGAAAGACTCCTTGTAGTATGGATTTATTTCGTTATAGAGTTTATTTAAATAATCCAAAGAAAAATGATGAGATTGTTTTTTTAAATGCAGGAGCTTATAATTTTACAACAGATTTTTGTGATTTAGAAAAATTAGAACAAATAATTGTAGATTAATTGTAATAATTTTTAATGAATTTATTAATTTAATTATTATATTTTTTTATAATTTGTGGTTATTATTTTCATATTAAAATATAAAAAATAAAAAAAATAAGAAAAAAAATATAAAAAAATAAAAAAATAAAAAAATAAAAAAATAAAAATAAGAAAATAAAAATAAAAAGATAAAAATGAAAATAATAAAAATACCATTTGGTCAAGGAGGATTAGGACATGGAAACGATTCTTATTTAGCACCAAATAAAATTCAAGATTG
>JAQUVJ010000022.1:10066-20500 GCA_028693395.1 Candidatus Nanoarchaeia archaeon
GATTTTTTGTTTATTGTTTTTGATGCACATCCTGACTTAATGGATGATTTTAGTCCACCATCTCAAGAAGGATATCTAAGAAATCTAATTGAAGAAGATATTATAAAACCAGAAAATGTAATACTGATAGGAATTAGAAATTGGGATACACAAGAAATTGATTATATTAATTCTAAAAAAATAAAATATTTCACATCTAAAATGATTTTTGAAAAAGGAATAAAAGAAGTTGTAAATGAAATTTTAAAAATTATAGAGAAAAAAGAAAACAAAATTTATTTATCATTAGATATTGATGTTGTTGATCCAATAGAAGCAATAGGAACAGGATATATTGAACACGGAGGAATGTCTAGTAGAGAAATAATATATTTTATTCAAAAAATAAAAGAAACAAAAAAAATACAAATGATTGATTTAGTTGAAATAAATCCCCAAAAAGATATAAACGACATTACTTCTAAATTAGGTGCAAAATTAGTAACTGAATTAGGAGATTATTAAAATATTAATTTATATTTTAACCGTATCGAATTCGATACGATTAAAATGCAATCGGATAAATTAACAAATGCTAAAGATCAATCAACAAGGTTAAAAAAACTAAATGAAATTGCAATTTCACAAATGAGATTATAATAATAAATAATAAAGGTAAATTATTAGTAGATAAATAGTTTGTTTTAAAAATTTAAATTGTAAATAATTTTGTTTTTAATTCAAAATATTTATAAAACAATATTAATTCTTTTTTAAATAATAATATTTATAATGTTATATATTATTGAAAATATAATAAATATTACAGGTGAATAATATGGCACAAGATAAAATAGGTTTTGATTTAAAAGAAATGGAAGAAATGATCTTAAAGCAATGGAATGAAATAGATTTAAGATCAAAAATTATTGAAAAAAATCGAAACGGTAAACCATATTATTTTTTACAAGGTCCTCCTTATACTTCAGGAAGATTACATATAGCTCATGCTTGGAATCATTCAATTAAAGATATGATTTTAAGATATCAAAAAATGAATGGAAGAGATGTTTTTGATAGAGCAGGATATGATATGCATGGACTTCCTACAGAAAGAAAAGTTCAAGCTAAATTAAATCTAAAAACAAAAGAAGATATTGAAAAATTTGGTCTTGTAAATTTTGAAAAAGAATGTAAAAAATTTTCAGAAGATAATGCAAAACTTATGAATGAAGACTTAAAAAGAGTTGGAATTGATATGGATTTTGAAAATGCATATTTACCCGTAAATAATGAATATATGGAAGGAATTTGGCATTTAATAAAAAAAGCTAATGAAAAAAATAGATTATATAAAGGACTTAGAACAATTAGTTGGTGTCCAAGTTGTCAAACAGCATTATCAAAACATGAACAAGAATATCAAGAAAGAGAAGATGATGCAATCTTTGTTAAATTTAAATCAAGAAATAATAAAAATGAATTTTTAATTGTTTGGACAACAACTCCTTGGACAATTCCTTATAATTTAGCAGTAATGGTTCATCCAGAAATTGAATACTCCTTAGTCGAAGTAATGGAAGGAAAATTTAAAGGTGAAAATTGGATAGTTGCATTTTCAAGAATAGAATATTTTGAAAAAGTTGCTGATACTAAATTAAAATATATAAAGACAATATTAGGAAAAGATTTAGAAGGATATGAATATGAACATTTTTTCGAAAAAGAAATAAAAGAATTTAAAAAAATAAAAGAAAATTCTCCAAAAGCTCATACTGTTTTATTATCAAATGAATATGTTACAGATTCAGATGGAAGTGGGCTTGTTCATTGTGCACCAGGATGTGGTCCTGAAGATTATGAAGTAGGTTATTCCAATGGAATTCCTCCTTTTAATGAACTTGATGAATCAGGTGTTTTTAAAGACACAATGGGAGTTTTTTCAAAAATGATTTCAAAAACTGATGATAAAGAATTTATAAAATTAATTGATGAATATGGTGGACTTGTTGCAAAACATAAATATGTTCATGATTATGCTCATTGTCAAAGATGTAAAGCACCAATTACTTTTAGAACAACTCCACAATGGTTTTTTAAAATCGAAGATTTAAAAGAAAAAATGTTGAGTTTAAATTCAGAAGTTTATTGGTATCCACAAACAGCTAAAAATGCTTTTAATTCATGGCTAGATAATTTAAGAGATAACTCAATAACAAAACAAAGATTTTGGGGAACTCCAGTTCCTATTTGGGAATGTGAATGTGGATATTATCATGTAATTGATAATAGTAAGGAAATAGAATCAATGGGAGGAAAAGTACCAAAAGATTTGCATAGACCTTTCATTGATGATGTAGAATTAATTTGTCCAAAATGTTCTAAGAAAATGAAAAGAGTTCCAGATGTTTTAGATGTTTGGATAGATGCAGGTTCAGCATCATGGAATGCTTTAGATTATCCAAGAAGAACAGATTTGTTTGATAAATATTTCCCAGCTGATTTTATAGTTGAAGGAAAAGATCAAATTAGAGGATGGTTCAACTTATTAATGATTGCATCAGCAGTATTATTTGAAGATAAGCCATTTTTAAATGTATCAATGCATGGTTTTTTATCAGGTGTTGATGGTGTAAAGATGTCTAAGTCATTAGGTAACATAATATCTCCTTATGAATTAATAGATAAATATGGTGCAGATACACTTAGAAGTTATATGAGTGGAATTAACGCAGGAGAAGACATTTCTTTTTCATGGGATGAAGCATTACTTAGAAATAAAAATCTACAAATTTTAATTAATTTAGCAAATTATTTAATAACAACATCAAATGATTTAGAAATAAAACCAAAATTAATTGAAAAAGTTAATTCAAGTGAATCTAAATACATAATGAGTTATATGAATAGAATTTTAAAAGAAGTAACAGAATTATTTGAAAAATATCAATATGATAAGATATCTCAAAAATGTACAGATTTATTTTTAGAATTATCAAGAACTTATGTTCAATTAATAAGAGATAAACTTGTTGAATCAGATTTAAAAGAAAAACAAGAAATAATTGATGTAATTTATACTGTTTTATTAAATAATTTAAAGATTTTTGCAACAGTAGCTCCATTTACAACAGATTATTTATATAATAAATTTAAAATAGAATTAAATCTTGAATTAAAAGAATCAATTCATTTAGAAGATTGGCCAAAATACAATGAAAAAATGATTTCTGAAAGATTAGAAGCAGATTTTGGAGTTATGCAAGATATTGTTACTGCAGTCTTAGCTGCAAGAAACAAAGCTCAATTAGGTGTTAGATGGCCTTTGAGAAGTATTTTTATTGATTTAAATTCAGATACTAATTTAGAAGTGTTAGTAAATGAAACAATTGATAATTATAAAGATTTAATTTTATCTCAAACAAACATAAAAGAAATTAAATTTACAAAAGCATCATTTAAACTAAAATTACAATTAGAATATGGAAAACTAGGAAGAGAATTTGGACAAGATACAGCATTTATAATTCCAATATTAACTTCAAAGATATCAGAATTAGAATCATATTTCATTGATAATTCCATATATAAATTGAAATTTAAAACTGATGATAAAGAAGAAAAAGAAGTTGATATCACATTAGATTTTTTCAAAGTAGAAAGAACAATGGAAAGTGGATATTCTTTTTCAGAATTTAAAAAAGGTTATATTTTTATTACTACAATTTTAAATGATGATTTAGCATCAGAAGGTTTTGCAAGAGAAATATCAAGAAGAGTTCAACAAGAAAGAAAAGAAATGGGACTTATAAAAAGTGATAATGTTGTTGTTGAAATACAAACATCTTTAAAAGAAAAGAAAAAGTTTTTTGATAAGTTAAATACAATGAAAGATAAAATTGGAGCAATATCAATAGAAGAAAAAGAAAACTTAGATTCTAAACCAATTAAGATTAAAGATGAAGAGTTTAAGATTAGTGTAATTAAGAAATAATTTTTTTTATTTTTCAATTTTTTTTTATTTTTTTATTTTTTAATTTTCTTATATTTCTTATAATTTTTTATTTATTTATTTTTAATATTTTTAATAATAAATTTAATTAAATTGAAATTTATATTATTATATTTATATTAATTTTTTTTAATTTATTTTTTTAATAATATATTAAAATTTTTAAAAGATTATTACTATAAATTAGTAAAATATATTTATAAACAAAAAGAAAAAGATAATACTATGAATAAAGCACCAATAATAATAGGAAGAAAAACTTCAGATTATGATAAATTTGGACTTAAAGGTGCAGTTTTACTTGGAAAAAAATATATTGAAGAAGATAATAAATATATTTTAGCAGATGATGTTTATTTAGATTTAGCAACAGCTCATGTAATGTTTATATGTGGTAAAAGAGGAGGAGGAAAAAGTTATACAATGGGAGTTATTGCAGAAGGATTTTCATTATTAACAGAAGATGTAAAACAAAATCTTGCAATTATTTTACTTGATACAATGGGTGTTTATTGGACAATGAAACATCCAAATAAAAGACAAAGAGAATTACTTGAATCATATGGTTTAAGACCTGATAGTGTAAATGTTAAGATTTATACTCCTAGAAAATATTATTTTGAATATAAGCAAAAAGGTATTCCAACAGATGTACCATTTTCAATAAAAGCTTCTCAATTAACAGGAGAAGATTGGTGTGAAGCATTTAAATTAGATAAATATAGTTTGAGTGGAATCTTTATTCAAGATTTAGTTTCAAATTTAAGAGAAAAAAAAGAAGATTATTTATTAGAAGATTTAATAGATGAAATTAAAAACATTGATTTTGATTTAAACATAAAATTAAGTGTTAAACAAATGTTTAAAGTTGCTCAAAGTTGGGGAGTCTTTTTTAAAGATGCAACTGATTTTGATGAACTTGCTACTGGTGGTCAAGTTTCAGTTCTTGATGTATCATGTTATGCTACAATGCCTGGAGGTTGGGATGTTAAATCATTAGTTGTAGGAATGGTTGCAAAACATTTATTTAATTCAAGAATGCAATCAAGAAAAGAAGAAGAACATCAAGAAATTGTTCACAAAGAAGAATTTTTTAATCAAGATAATGAAAATTATGAAAAACAAGAAATGCCTCTTGTATGGTTAGTAATCGATGAAGCACATGAATTTTTACCAAAAGATGAAAAATTAAAAAGTGTAGCAACAGATCCTTTAGTAATTATAATGCGTGAAGGTCGTCAACCAGGTATTTCATTAATTTTAGCAACACAACAACCAGGAAAAATCCATACTGATGTTATGACTCAAAGTGACATAGTTTTAAGTCATAGAATAACAGCAAGAATTGATGTAGATGCATTAAGTCTTTTAGCACAGAGTTATATGGAAGATGGAATTATGAAAGCAATTGATTTTCTTCCAAAAGAAAATGGTGCTGCTGTTTGTTTTGATGATAAAAATGAATATTTATTTCAATTAAAAGTAAGACCAAGAATTTCTTGGCATGGTGGTGAAAGTCCAATAGCAATAAAGAAAGGTAAAAATGATTAATAAAGAAAAATTAGTGGATTTAATTGAAAAATTATATCAAGCAAAAGAAAATCCTAGTGAAGAATTAATTATTCAATTACAACAAGAAATTGTTAATTTTGAATATGATGAAGAATTCACAGAACATATAATAAAATTTGATTTAGTTATTGCTAAATATTATTTACAATTAGCCGAAATAGAATTTGAAAAAAATAATTTTCAACAAGCAAATATAGTTTTTAATAATGTTATAAATTATGCAAGTCAAATTAGATTTTTATTAGAAAAAACAAGAGTAAGTGATAAATTAAAATTTGCTACAATGAATAGGACAAATGATATTGATATATGGAAAAATAATAGTACTTATTATTATAATTTAAATGTTTCAATTGAGGAAAAAATTGAAGGTGCAAAACATCAACTAAAATCAATTAAAACATCTTATGATATTCAAAGAGTTAATTTAATTATTCAAGAAGGAGAAAATTTTTGTGAAGAATTATTAAGATTTATGATTTTAGAACATGCCAATAAATTTTCAAAATATTTAACAGGAGGATTTTTAATTAATCAAGAAATAAGAAGAATTATTGATCAACATTTAGATGAAAAAGTTAAGAATTATGAAAATAAAATTTTGTATGAAATGGGAGAAAATGAGTATTTAAGAGCTAAAATGGATAGTTTGATAGAATATCCAATAGAAAAAAAGATATTTGATAATAAGGAAAAATATAGAGAAGATCATATTTCTTTTAGAGTAAATTTAATTAAATCAATTTATGAAAAATCAGAGGAAGAAAATTTACTACCATTTATTAATTTTTTAAAATCAAGGTGTGATATCTTTTTAGATATTAAAAAAGATTTATTTTTAAAAAAGATTGAAATATTAAAATTAGATATAGATAAATTAGTTGAACAAAGAGATAAATTTGTTGATTCTATTGATCATATTCAAAAAGAATTAAAAGAATTTGAAGTTATTTCTTATATAGAGAATATTTTTATAAAAAGAGAAATAGATGATTTTAGGTATAAATATATGAAATAAATTACTTCTAATGAAGAGAAATCTTTATATATTACTCATATATTAGTATACATATACGTATACTTAAATCTTAATTTGTGTCTGATTTTTATGAAAAAAGCTGAAACAGGAATTGGAACCTTAATTATTTTTATTGCAATGATAATGGTTTCAGCTATAGCTGCTAATGTATTAATTTCTACTTCTAGTTCTTTGCAGTCAAAGGCTTTAGATACAGGTAAGAGAGTTCAGGAAGAAATTGGAGGAGGTATTAGAGTTGTTACAATAACTGGAACTGATGGAACTGATGGAAATATTGAAAACTTTAGTGTTGTTGTAAAATTAAAAGCAGGAGGTTCTCCTATTAAATTTAATACTACAACTATTTCATTAAAAACAGATGATTATAATATTGTTGGTTCTTATAGTAATGAATCATTATACAATTCTACTTCAATGAGAGGAACTTATAGTATAGATTATTTATTGCAAAGTGATGATCATATTGAAGGATATTTGAATAATGATGAACTTGTTGAGATAAAGGTTCATTTAGATGATTCTATAGGGGAAGATGAGAAATTGAGTTTTATGATTTTACCTAGTGTTGGTTTTTCTTCTACTGTGGATTTTTCGACTCCTTATGTTATGACAACAAAAAACGTTATGTTGTATCCTTAAAGCCTTTTAAAAAAGCCTTGGGAAAAAATAAGTTGAACCTTCGTTCAAGCTTATATATGGAATTTTTTCTTTGGAAAAAATTAACAAAAGCCTTGGGAAAAAATAAGTTTCGCCTATGCTCAAGCCTATTTATGGAATTTTTTCTTTAGAAAAAGCCTTTTAAAAAAGCCTTGGGAAAAAATAGGTTTCGCCTATGCTCAAGCCTATTTATGGAATTTTTTCTTTAGAAAAAGCCTTTTAACAAAAGCCTTGGGAAAAAATAGGTTTCGCCTATGCTCAAGCCTATTTATGGAATTTTTTCTTTAGAAAAAATTGTATTTTTATTTTTTATTTTTATTAATTAATTGTAAGAAATTATTATAATAAATTTATGGTTATAATGCACATTAAAAAGATTTATATAATATAATAAACAGTGATTTAAATGAATCAAGTAATCATTGATGAAGAAATTTTCAAAATATCGAAATCTATTGATGGAGAAGATTTAGTTTATTTTAGAAATGTTATAAATTGGATTCATTCTTTTTTTACTTATTCTACAGAAGATAATTTTAAATCTAAAAATTTTAGAAAAAGGAATTCTAAAGAAATTTTAAAAAGTAGGGTTTTAACTGGATGTACTGATTATTCTTTAATTTTTCTTGCATTAATTCGTGCAAAAAATTATAAAGGTAAATTTATGGAATTATTTAAAAGATATAATCAAAATAGAATAGAAGGTCATGTTATTGTTAAGGTGTATTTTAATAGTGAAATTTATTTTGTTGACCCAACGAATAATATAATTGATAAAAAATTTGATTATTTTGAATCAAAGGGATATAAATTAATTGCAGAAGGTGAAGATTCTTGGGATTTAGGTATTCATTCAATTGATGATTTAAAAAAATTAATTGACGATTTTTTAAAAATTATTTAAAAATAAGAAAAAAAATGATATATAGAAAAAATGTGATAAAAATTAAAGATTTACTTTAATCTTTGTCTTCTTCTTTTCTCTTTTTTCATCTTTTTTCTTTGCCATTTCCATCTATTTTGTCCTTTCTTTTTCCATCTTCTTGAACTTCTTTTCATTTAATCACCATAAATTTATATTATTTTATGTTTGCTGTTCTTTTAGATTAAAAGTTATATTATAAATCTTTTGATAATTCGTTAAGTTTTTATAGGATTATTATGTTTTTTTTATTGATTAAAATGTGGATGGATGAAGCGAAGTATTTGAATGATTGTTATGTTAGGGAATTTGAAACTGAGGTTTTGGATGTTAATGATAAATTTGTTGTTTTGAAGGAAACTTTTTTTTATCCTAATTCTGGTGGACAACCTCATGATCTTGGATATTTAATTAATGAGAATGGTGATAGGTTTGATGTTGTTTTTGTTGCTAAGTTAGATGAACATATTTCTCATGAAGTTGATAAAACAGGTTTAAAGAAAGGAATGAAAGTTAAATGTTTTATTGATTGGGATAGAAGATATCAATTAATGAGAATTCATAGTGCAATGCATGTTTTATCTGGATTTATATTTCAAGAATTAGGAGTTATTGTTGGTGGAAATAATATTGATTTAGATAAATCAAGGGTTGATTTTATATTGGAGAATTTTGATAGAGATTTGTTTTATAATCTTGTAGAAAAAGCAAATGAATTTATAAAAAATTCTGTGGAAATTAAGAAATATATTCTTTTGCGAGATGAAGCAATGAAAGATGAAAGTTTGTTTAGATTAACAAAAGATCTACCTGAAAATTTAGATAGAATAAGAGTTGTTGAAATTGATGGATTTGATAAACAAGCTTGTGGTGGAACTCATCTAAATAATGTAGATGAAATTGGTAGAATCGAATTACTAAAATTAGAAAATAAAGGAAAAAATAATAGGAGAATGTATTTTACTGTTATTTAATTTTTATTTCTTATTTTTATTTCTTATTTTAATCATTGTTTATTAATTTTCTTTTTTGTTTTCTTTATTTTCTATTTCTTTTTTATTTGAAATAATAACTCTTTGATATTCATAGAAAATAATACTTCTTTGTGGTTTTACAATATATGGATTTTTGTGAACAATATTGGAAAATTTAATTGCATTATTACTATACATTATTTTTAAATCATTTAAAAAAATTTCATTAGGAAAGAAATCAGATATCTCATTTGCATATTTTTCAATTATGAAAATCATTTCTAAATTTTTATTTTCTGATAAATTAGATGATTTATTTTTTATTGATTGAACGTAATCTTTAATGTTTGATGTAATTTGATGTGATTGATTTTTTAATAATTTTGAATATCTATTTGAGTATTCTTCTATGAATGCAAAAGATTCTCTTGTTAATATTTTTGAAAAATTATCATCTATATTATATTTAAATTTTAATCTTAATATATCATCAGATAGATCTTCAAAAAAATCTTTAAAAATGTCATCAATTGTTTGCATGTCTTTTGTTTTTTATAATACAATATAAACTTTACTTTAGTTGTAACTAAAAGGAACAATTTAAATATATGTAAATCATTAAGAAAATTGACGAAAATGAAAATAATAATAAAATCATCTAAGGATGTTTTTAATTATAGTCAATACAAAAATACTGATAAAGGCTTTTTCTTTAGTGATGGAAAAAATAGTGTTTCTTTAATATTTGATAGTTATAAAGAAAAAGATAAGTTTGAAAAGGAAATAGATTGCATTTGTTGTAAAGGAATTGTAAATATTGAAAAGGAAATGATTCAATTTAAGGAGAAAATGAAATTCTTCAAGGTTCCTGTAGAAATTGATTATAAGGTAAGTGATGTTGTTTTATATCAAACTTTTATTGACATAGAAACATCTTTTGGTAAGTGTAAAATTAACTGGTAGTTTTTTATTTTTTTAAAGGAAATAAAAGAAAAATAAAAAAAAAGAGTTAATGTTTTTAGGCTAGAAATATTAGTCTTTATTGGCTTATTTTTTTTTCTTTGGATCTGCTTTTTCTGGAGCAGCTTTTTTTGCTTCTTTCTTTTTTACTGGCATGTTAACCACGCGATTTTCATGTCTTTCTTATATTTAAATTTTACTTACAATTGGTTGTACACTACAAATTTTAAAGTTTTAGAGGATATTGGGTTATAGAGGTTAGTAGTAGATTATAATAGGTAATAGGATTATATATAGATTTTTTAGGAAGGAGGAAAAT